>JAFYOL010000163.1 GCA_017560205.1 Erysipelotrichaceae bacterium
AGCACTGATTGATGAAGTCATTAAGTGTCATGAAAAAGGACAGCCTGTTCTGGTGGGGACAATTGCAGTAGAAACAAGTGAGTTTATTTCAAAGATGCTGAAAAGCAGAAAGATTCCGCATGAAGTATTGAATGCGAAGAACCATCTGCGTGAAGCTGAAATCATCAAGCGTGCAGGTCAGAGAGGTGCCGTAACGATTGCCACAAACATGGCAGGTCGTGGTACCGATATCAAGCTGGGTGAGGGCATTCGTGAACTGGGCGGTCTTGCCGTATTGGGTTCAGAACGTCATGAATCAAGACGTATCGATAATCAGCTGCGTGGACGTTCAGGTCGTCAGGGTGACCCAGGATATTCAAGATTCTTTGTTTCTGTACAGGATGATCTGATGATTCGCTTCGGTTCTGAACGTATGGAAGGTATGTTTGCCCAGCTGGGTGATGTACCAATTGAATCCAAGATGATCACAAAGTCAATTGGTTCGGCACAGAAGCGTGTAGAAGGTCATAACTTTGATATTCGTAAAACACTTCTGGATTATGATGATGTATTGCGTCAGCAGCGTGAAATCATTTATGAACAGAGAGATTTCATTCTGGAAAATGACAATGTGCATGAAATCGTTCATGACATGTTCAATCGTGTGATTTCCAATGCAGTTGCGGCAAATACAGATCGTACAGGCAAATCACCAGTGGTGAATCTGGATACATTGATTGAAACCCTGGAAAAGATGGGCTTTAAAGATGGTGTGACAAAAGCACAGCTGACAGAAAAGAGTGAAGATGAAATCACTGGTATTTGTGCAGATGCTGCATGGAATATCTATGAGGCAAAGATTGCACCAATCATGATGCATGTTCTGCCTCTTGAAAAGACAATGGTATTGAAAGTGATTGACCGTGCATGGGTCAACCATATTGATATTATGTCGAAGTTAAGAGAAGGTATCCATCTGCGTTCTTATGCAGAAGGAAATCCGCTTCAGGCTTATGTTTCTGAAGGTTATGCACTGTTTGAAGATATGATGGCACGTATTTCACAGGAAATCGTGAACTTCTGTCTGAATGCACGTGTTATTGTTCAGCAGCGTCCTGTAGAAGCTCCAAAAGAAGAAGCAGCTGCAGAAGAAACAACTGAAGTAAAACACAAAAAGAAGAAAAAGGGGAAAAAATAAAACATGGAACTCTTTGAAATTCGAACAAGCCTGATGGCCTCCGGCGAAAAGCTGCGCCAGTTAGGCGACTCTCTTTGACCTGCCTGGCAAAGAAGAGAAAATTAAACAAAATGAAGAATTGATGAATGCTCCTGATTTCTGGAATGATCAGAAACGCGCTCAGAACATCATCAAGGAAACCAACTTTTTAAAGAATCTGATTGCATCGTATGTTACAACTAAAGATCAGCTTGAAAACTGCATTGAAACTGCAGAAGAACTGAAGAAATCTTTTGATGAAGAACTGATGATGCTTCTGGAAGAAGAATACACGGAAACAATGAAGCAGTTTGAAGGCTTTGAAATCAATGTCCTGCTTTCTCATCCATATGATAAAAACAATGCCATTCTAGAACTTCATCCAGGAGCTGGTGGTACAGAATCTATGGACTGGGCTGGTATGCTGTATCGCATGTATTCACGCTGGGCTGAAAAGAAAGGCTTTAAGATTACGGTTCTTGATTTTCAGGAAGGTGAAGAAGCTGGGGTTAAATCATGCAGTCTTTTAATTGAAGGTGATCTGGCGTATGGTTATCTGAAGGCTGAAAAGGGTGTGCATCGTCTGGTGCGTATTTCACCATTTGACTCTTCAGGAAGACGTCATACTTCATTTGCATCCTTGGATGTTATGCCACAGTTTTCAGATGACATTGAAATTGTCATTGAAGAAAAAGATCTGGATGTCATTACAATGCGTGCATCAGGGGCTGGAGGACAGCACATCAACAAAACAGACTCAGCGGTGCGTATGACACATAAGCCTACAGGGATTGTGGTATCCTGTCAGACAGAACGTTCACAGATTCAAAACCGTGAACGATGCCTGAACATGCTGAAGTCAAAGCTGTATCAGCGTATGATTGAAGAACAGGAAGCAAAACTGGCTGAAATCCGCGGTGAACAGAAAAACATCGAATGGGGATCACAGATCAGATCGTATGTCTTCTGTCCTTATACAATGGTTAAAGACCATCGTACAAACTATGAAATGGGAAGTGTACAGAACGTCATGGATGGCGATCTGGATGGCTTTATTTTCAGTTATCTGAAGTCACAGATTAAGTAAAAGAGATCAGAAATGGTCTCTTTTCTGCTTTTTTTACCAGTTTCTGACAAAATGTGAAAGAATTAGCAAAAAAGATATTAAATGTGTTGAAATCGTGAAAAAGCATGGTATACTAGTTCTTGCCCTGGAATAAGGGAAGGAAAAAAAGGAAATGAAAAAGTTTGCTAAGGTGCTTCTGGCAGCTATGCTCATGATGACTATGGTTGCATGCGGAAGCAAAGACGAAGCATTCAAGGGAGGTAACTTCTCAGGTACTGCTAAAGGTTTCGGCGGTGATGTAACTGTTGAACTGACTCTGGATGCTAACAAGACTATCACTGCTATCAACACTACTTCTTCAGAAACTGATGGTATCGGTGAAACTGCAATTGATGTACTGACTGAAAAAGTTCTGAACACAAATTCACTGGAAGTTGAAGCTGTGTCAGGTGCTACTATCTCTTCTGAAGCTTTCGTAGCTGCTGCTACTGCTGCTCTGGAAGCTGCTGGTCTGACAGCTGCTGATCTGGTTGCTAAGGAAAACGAATCAGCTGGAAATCAGACTCTGGAAGCTGACGTTGTTGTAATCGGTGCTGGTGGAGCTGGTATGACAGCTGCTATCACTGCTGCACAGGCTGGTAAGAGCGTAATCATCGTTGAATCTGCTGCAATCACTGGTGGTAACACATCACGTGCAACAGGTGGTATGAACGCTGCTGCTACTTCTGTACAGGTTAACTATGAATTCGCTCAGGAAGCTAAGCTGCTGGCTGGTATCGAAAAGGCTAAGGCTTACCCTGAACTGGCTGATCTGGTTGCTACTGTTGAAAAGCAGTATGAAGACTGGAAAGCAAATCCAGAAGGATACTTCGATACTCCTGAACTGTTCGTTCTGGATACTATGGTTGGTGGATACTGCAAGAACAACATCGAACTGGTAACTACACTGGCTAACGGTGGTGCTTCTGCAATTGACTGGCTGGGATCTCTGCCTACTCCACTGACTCTGACTATGGTTGGTACACTGTCTGGTGCTTCTGTTAACCGTGCTCACAAGGCTGTTAACGCTGAAGGCAAGATGGTTAACGTTGGTTCTTACATGGTTCCACTGCTGGAAGAAAACTGCAAGAACCTGGGTGTTGAAATCATGACTGAAACTAAGGCAACTGAAATCGTTATGGTTGATGGCGCTGCTGCTGGTATCGTTGCTGTAAACGGTGAAACTACTTACACTATCAATGCTAAGAGCGTTGTTCTGGCATCTGGTGGATTCGGTGGTAACCTGGATATGGTTGTAGAAAACAAGGCTAGCCTGGCTGGTTTCGTATCTACAAACGGTGCTACAATCGACGGAAGCGGTATTAAGATGGCTGTTGCTGCTGGTGCTGCTACTGTTGATATGAACGAAATTCAGATTCACCCAACTGTATATGTAAACCCAGAAACTGGTAACACTTCACTGATCACTGAATCTATCCGTGGAGACGGTGCTATCGTTGTTAACCAGGAAGGTGTACGTTTCGTAAACGAAGACGAAACTCGTGACGTTGTATCTGCTGCTGTTCTTGAACAGACTGGTGGATATGCATGGGTAATCTTCGACCAGAAGATGTACGATGCATCTGCAACATATGCAGGTTATGTAACTAAGGGTCTGTGCATCGCTAAGGAAGGTCTGAGCCTGGCTGATCTGGCTGCAGCTATCGGTGTTGATGCTACAGTTCTGGAAACTACTGTTTCTACTTGGAACACAGCTGTAACTAACCAGAAGGACGAAGAATTCGGACGTAACGCATTCAAGAACACTCTGGATGAAACTTACTATGCTGTTAAGATCAACCCAGGTATCCACCACTGCATGGGTGGTGTTGTAATCAACACTAACACAGAAGTTCTGGATACTAACGGTAATGCAATCGCTAATCTGTTCGCTGCTGGTGAAGTAACTGGTGGTGTACACGGTGCTAACCGTCTGGGTGGTAACGCAGTTGCTGATATCGTTGTATTCGGACGTATCGCAGGTGCTGCTGCTGCAGCTAACGCTGAATAAGTTAAACTGAACTTATCAAGTAAAGGATGACTCAATGAGTCATCCTTTTTTCACGTTTTGCACACAACAAGCTGATACAATGTCCAAATCAAGGAGGATGACTATGAAACTTATTCTGATACTTATCATGTTATTGTCACTAAGTGGTTGTGTTGTGCAGGGTTCATCTGTAAATCCTTTGAATGCAGTTGAGATACAGGGTCAACATGCAGTTGATACGATTATTTATCATCAGGCCCAAAAGGCCTTCAACAATCTTCAAGAAAATCCTTACAGCATTAAGGTTGAATTGACATCGGGTCCTGTTATGACATTGCTGGTGTCTGAAAATCAGGAAGTAACACAGTTTATGGTTCATGGTCAGGGCTATACACAATGGATTCAGCTGTTTGATGATCGTATTTTATGTCTGACTGGTGCTGATGGTCATGTGGAGGCAGAAATTCTGGAAAACTTAAGTGTTTATGGTGATATGGAAACGATTATTCGTTGTGCTGTTGATCCAGTTTCATTGGTTGAAGGAAGACATTTTCAGCGTACTTCAGGTGCAGAAGCGGGAAGTGTGCAGATTGCAACAGACAACATAGACTTCTGGATGAAAGTTACTGACCAGAATAAACTTTCTCAGGTTAAACTGTATTTTTCTGATCTTCCAATGATGACACTCTATTATTCTGAAGATGTTCCTTTGTTTCCAAACATCAAGAAAACAGATTATCCTTTATATACTGATTTAATGGAAATCAATGAGGAAATTCTTGCTGAACATGGATTTGTATGGAATGAACATCAGTATGTCCGTCTATCAGAAAAGCTGGATGAAACACTTCTGTTCAATGACGATTCTTTAAGTTACACACTGGAAAATGAGAAGTATATCATTCATTTGAATTATGAGGGTCTTGTTTTAAAGGGGGCTTATACTTCATCTGATGAAACATTTGCATGTGAAGTCATTTTGAATCAGAATAACATGAATGAAAATGAACAGTGTACAGTCAATGAAATTAAAACAATGAAAGATTTGTTTGAAAGTTTAAGTAAAGAATTCGAAACACATAATTTCACACAATAATTTGATACTTTACAGTATTGTTTTATTTAAAATAAAGGTGTAGTTAAATAATAACCTCCCTTTACTAAATAACTACCACTAGTATTAATTCATAGACAAAGAAAAGGCCTCTTTAATCAGAGGCCTTTTCTATTGGACATTGTGTAATGTATCTGAGAGGAAGCTGTTTGAATTCTTCTTTCAATTCCTTGATGTAAGGGTAGAAATCATCAAATGTCTTTGGGTTGTGACAATCAAGCCCATAGACAACAGGTGCCTGATGTCTGGCAATGATTTCAAATGTCTGTGAATTTGGATAGCGATAATCCAGTTTTCCATCAATGATCTTCTTTCCTTTGGATTTTCCTTTCAGGTTGATTTCTAAAGGAATGTTTAACTTTGCAGCACATTTAGCGATTTCTTTAACCGCTTCTTTGCCTTCTTCTGGATAATGGTCAAGAAGATACATGAAATAGTCAGGATGAGCTACATAAGTGAACCAGCCTGTTTTCATGGCTTCTAACACATAGTCTTTCATAATCAGAAGGTCTTGTTTAGAAACGGCTTCAGTGAAATCTTTCTGATCAAATCTGTTGAAGTGCTGTCCTAGAATCAGATAATCGACTTTTTTCAGAAATTCTGGATACTGACTACGATATTCAGGGACATATTCACATTCAAGACCGATATAGATCTGAATCTGATCTGCATATTTTTCTTTTAAATGGGTAATGGATGCAATGTATTCATCCAGTTCATTCATTTTCATTCTGTCTTTGTAGACAGTATACTGGTCCATTGGACAATGATCAGAAAACCCCAAGATTTTGATGCCGTTTTTAATGGCAGCTAAAACATATTCCTCATCAGAACCCACTGCATGGAAGCAGCGGGTTGTGTGAGTGTGTAGATTAAAGTTCTGCATTTGTCAGTTCGATCCACTGATCAATGTAACGACCAATCAGATTCAAAGATTCCATCCAGAAATCTTCTTTTGTCAGATCAATATCAGCCATCATTGCGACATCTTCAACAGATGCTGTTGTTGTGGCAGCAAGCAGTGCATTGTATTTCGGCATGAATGCATCACCCTGTTTTTCAGCAATTGCATACAATCCCTTGGCAAACAGACAACCAAATGCATATGGGAAGTTGTAGAAGTTCAGACCAGCGCTGTAGTAGTGAGACTTGCATACCCACATGTATGGATGCAGTACTTCTGGATCAAGACCTGGACCATAAGCATTCTTCTGTGCTTTCAGCATGATTTCTTTCAGCTGATCTGCAAACAGGAATTCATTGGCTCTGCGGTCAACAACTTCATTTTCAAATTCATAACGAGAGTGAATGTCACAAATGACCTGAGTTACATCCTGCAGCATGGATTCAATCAATGCTGCTTTTTGAGCGTTTGTTTCTGCATTTTCAATCGCTGAATTCATGATGACAGTTTCATTGAAGGTTGATGCAGTTTCTGCCACTGGCATTGTATAACTTGTGTTGAGCATGCTGTGGTGTTCGATGCAATGACCGTGATATGCATGACCAAGTTCATGGGCAAGAGTCACGATGTCAGAGAATGAACCATCATAGTTTGTCAGTACACGAGACTGCTTCAGGAATGGCAGATTTGAACAGAATGCACCACCAACTTTACCCTGACGAGGATAGAAGTCAATCCAGTTTTCTTTGAATGCTGTATCAATCAGATCAGCGATTTCAGTTGAGAATGGCTTGAAGTTTTCGATCAGAATGTCATGTGCTTCTTCGATTGTATAGGATTTTGAATCTTCAGGTGTGCTCATTGGGGCAAACAGGTCATACCAAGGAAGACCATTTGTGTGTCCCAGCAGTTTTGCCTTGTGAGCCAGGTATTCATGGAACTTAGGCAATGCCTTTTCAATCGCACTCATCATAGCATCCAGAGTTTCGCGTTTCATGCGTGAATCTTCCAGTGTCATGGCCATGACTGAATCATAACCTCTCAGGTTAGATACAACACGTGCTTCACCTTTGATTGAATTCAAAGAGAATGCGACTGCATCTTTGATTTTTTCATAAGACTTCAGTTCAGCTTCATAAGCTTCCTTACGTACTTTCTGGTCTGCATCATAAGCCAGATTTCTTACAGATGAGAGTGTCAGTGTCTGATTACCCATTTCTACGTCCAGTGTGCTTGTCAGATAGCTCTGCAGCTGATTCCAGTTGTTGGAAGCATTCTGTCTCATCAATGAGAGAACGTTTTCTTCCTGTTCAGACAACAGGTGTGCAGCTGATGTTTTGATTTCACTTAAATAGAACAGGTGTTCCTTGATCAGATCACTTTCTTCTGCCCAAGCATCAATTTCATCGCATGCCGCAACTTTCTTTTCAAACAGAGTGCTTGCGATTGTGTTTTTTGAAATTGTACTCATGAAACGATTTCTTAATCCTGCAATTTTAGGATTAGTTGTGTCAGTTGATGCGCTCAATGACAGATATGCACCGATTTTTCTTGCGCAAGTGCTCAGATTCATGTTTTTCAGCAGTGCAGTTTCCAGGTTTTCCTTTGAAATTGGAGCTTTTGCCAGTTCTGCGTTTTCCGCAATCATCTGTTCCAGTTTTCCAAAGTCTTCCTGAAGTGTTGGATCATCCAAAGATGTGTAGAGAATGTTCAGATTCCATGTACTCATGGTTGTACCTCCTGTGCTTTTAGATTTTAGTACTCTGACTAAAATTGACGAAAGCATTATGATATTTTCATCTATTATACCTTAGAATTTACAAATAATGAAAGCAGAACTCTTTTGATTTTCATGAGACAATTGCTATAATAGTGGTCGGAGGTTTTTTTTATGGTTAAAATCATCAAAGATTATGGATTTGTTCTGTTAGGCACATTCATTATGGCTGTTGCGGTAAAAGTGTTTATTCTGCCGTTTAATGTCTTGTCCGGAGGAGTTGCAGGTATTGCGGTTGCGATTGAGCCTATTTTTCACTTAAATCCTGATTTAGTCATCAATGTGCTGGTGCTGAGTATGTTTATTTTAGGTACAATTGTTCTGGGAAAAGATTTTGCGATGAAAACCTTTCTTAGTTCGATTGTGTATCCTGTTTATCTGCCTTTGATTGATCCATTCGTACCTGTTCTTGATTTGGATCCAATGATTGCCTCTATTTATGGTGGTATTGTTGCAGGAATTGGTATTGGTATGGTTATTCGTACGGGGTCAAGTACTGGTGGTATGGATATTCCACCGTTGATTCTCAACAAGTTTTTTCATATTGATATTGCTGTATCGGTCATGGTGATTGATGCATTGACG
This sequence comes from Erysipelotrichaceae bacterium, assembly GCA_017560205.1. Taxonomy (GTDB): domain Bacteria; phylum Bacillota_I; class Bacilli_A; order Erysipelotrichales; family Erysipelotrichaceae; genus RGIG1896. Next base: position 8,671 of record JAFYOL010000163.1, read on the forward strand.
GTTCTGCTGGGGCTGTTTACCTATGGTCTGGAAGCTGTGCTGATTGGTTTATTCTCGGTAGCTTCAAGTTCTTATGTCATTAACGCGATTTTGACATTTGGAGCTCAGTCATGTAAGAGTGTTCAGATTATTTCGGATCAGTATGTTCAGATTATGGATCGTGTTCATGATGAACTGGATAGAGGTTCAACATTACTGGATGCGACAGGGGGTTATACTGGAGAACGTCGTAAAGTGCTTCTTGTGGTCATTGACAATAAGCAGTACAATCGTCTGATTCGTTTGATTAACGATATTGATCCAAAAGCCTTTGTCATTACGACAGATACAAAGTCTGTACATGGTGAAGGATTTGCATTGGAATTTAAAGTTTAAATACTAATAGAGGGGATTTAGCAGGGGTCTTTACAGGATTTTCATCTTTTGAATCCCTTTTTGTATGAGATTTTGTATGTTATAATGACTGTGATTGGATGTGAGAGATTTATGTTAGAACTGAAAAATGTTTCTAAAACTTACAAAAACGGAGTAAACGCTCTGCACGATGTCAATTTGAGAATCGAACAGGGTGAGTTTGTATACATTATTGGACCAACAGGTTCTGGGAAAAGTACATTGATTAAACTTCTTGATGGTGAAGAAGTTCCTACAAAAGGTGTAGTGGATGTGCTTGGAATCAACGTAGGAAAACTGCGTCATTCAAAAGTTCCGAAGTATCGCAGAAACATTGGTGTTGTTTTCCAGGATTTCAGACTGCTGGAAAGAAAGACTGTGTTTGAGAATATTGCCTTTGCGATGGAAGTTCTTAATGAACCATCAAGAGTGATTCGTAAACGTGTACGTCAGGTGATGAATCTGGTGGGTCTTGACGATAAGGGAAATGCATTTCCTGCAGAGTTGTCAGGGGGGCAGCAGCAGCGTGTAGCGATTGCCCGTGCAATTGCCAACAAGCCAAAGATTCTGATTGCGGATGAACCGACAGGAAATCTGGACCCAGGCAAGTCAGATGAAATTATGATGCTTCTGGAAAAGATCAATCGTGAAGAAGGGACAACCATTCTGATGGTGACTCACGATACGGTTCTGGTGAACAAGCATCGTAAACGTACATTGGTTCTGGAAGCTGGTTATCTTGTAGCCGATATGGTTGAAGGAGGTTATTTCAGCCATGAGTAAGTTTTTTAGAAGAATAGGACGTTATTTTAGAGAAGGATTCTGGGGTGTTGTCCGTCATTTTGCGATGGCAATTTCAAGTGCTTCAGCAGTTACAATTACATTGACTTTAATCAGTATCTTTCTGATGTTTTCATTTAATCTGGATCAGTTCACTCGTGAAATTGAAGGAACTGTACAGGTGTCTGCTACATTGAATTATGATTGTGACAGTGAAGATGAAACTAGAATCCGCAGTGCGATTTTGAACATTGCAGGTGTTGATAAGGTAACTTACAAGACAAGCGATGAAGAGTTTGATTATTTTGTTCAGATGTATGATGCAGATGGTAAAGCAGGGCTGCGTGAAATCTATGCGGATCAGCATCCAATGCATGCTGCATATTATATCAATGTGACTTCTGATGCAGATTTGAAATACATTGCAGAAGAAGTGGGAAAAATTGAAGGTATTTATGAAACAAGCTATGGAGGAGAAGGTGCAGTTCTTTTGATGGATGCGCTTGATTCTGTTCGATATGGTGGTCTGATTCTGGTAGGTGCATTGAGCGCATTGGCAATCTTTCTGATTTCTAATACCATCAAGCTGACAATTTATGCCAGAAACAAGGAAATTGCGATTATGCGTGCCGTTGGTGCCTCTAATGCAGATATTCGATTCCCATTTGTGATTGAAGGTATTCTGATTGGAATCTTAGGTTCATTGATTCCAGTGGGGCTGACAATCTTTGGGTACATTTATCTGTATCAGCTGCTGGGCGGAGTCTTGTTGACACAGATGTGGCCATTGATTCCTGCTCATCCATTTGTGCTTTATCTGGCAGCGATTCTGGTTATTGCCGGAGTAAGTGTAGGGCTTGTAGGTAGTTTCTTCAGTGTGACAAAGTATCTGAGGTGGAAACGATGAGAAAGTTCTTATCTCGATGGGTCAAGCTGACATTGGCTGCTGCATCCATGGTTTCCATGATGATTGCGCCAGTTTCGGCAGAAACAGACTTTGAAAACAAGAAGGACTATTACTATGAATTATGTTCAGGAACTGATTTGAATGCAGAGGAAATTACAGTCTGCAAGCAGTTTATGAACTATGTTGCAAAAGACCAGAATGATCTGCAGCAGAAACTGGATGAAATCAATGACCAGATTGCAGCTGCGAAAAAGGAAATTTCCAAGTACATTGGTCAGATTTCTACACTTCAGAAAGAAGTGGATGAATTGAATGTTCAGATTGAAGAATTGAATGTACAGATTAATGATTTGACGATTCAGATTGAAGATCTGACTCTTCAGATTACTGAAAAACAGAATCAGATTGAGACATTGAAGGCACGTGTTAATCAGCGTATGGAAGATGCACAGCCTACAATGCGATTGAATCAGTATTTTGATTTCATTATGGGATCAAGAACTTTTGAAGAACTTCTTCGTCGTATTACAGGAATGGATACATTGATGGAATATGATGAAGCACAGCGTATTGAACTCAAAGCATTGATGGATTCACTTGAATTTGACAGAGCAGCACTGGAATCATCCAAGCTTTTACTGGATGAATCAAAAGCTCAGGTTGAAGTGAAACGCAATGAAGTGCTTGTTCAGAAGCAGTACATTGAAAGTCTGAAACAGTACTGGTTACAACAGGAAGCTGAACTGGAAGCACAGGGTAACCAGATTGCCGGTGACTTGAACGCATTGAAAGATGCATTAGCGAGCATAGGGGATGCGATTAACGAAATCCCGCCAACTGCAGGATGGACAAGACCGATTTCAAGTGGTGCACGCTACACTGCAGGAACATGGGCATATCCATCAGGTGGTATTCATCTGGGGATGGATTTGGCTGCCGCTGAAGGTACTGCGATCAAGGCTGCAGGAAATGGTATCATCATTACAAGTGTTAATGGATGTCCTACATATTCAAGTGGTTTGGGAGACATGTGCGGAAGCCAGTATGGTGGTACGGCCGGTGGCGGTAACCAGATTATCATGCTGACAAAGATTGATGGTATTCTCTATGCCGTTAAATATCTGCATTTGGCTAAAAACACAGTCATTAAAGTTGGTACGCAGGTCTCATCTGGTGATAAGATTGCGGAAATCGGGTCAAGCGGTAACTCAAGTGGACGTCATGTTCATGTGGAAATCTATCGTTTAGGTACAATGTCCATTCAGTCTTATCTGAATTCATGGGATGGTAATCTTTCCTTTGGCTGCGGCTGGGGTAAATCAGCGCTTAACACAAGATGTTCTGTAAAGGGAAGTGCTCCTTGTCGTGAAAGACCAGAAGAATTCTTTGGATATTAAGAAGCTCGCAAGAGCTTCTTTTTGTTTGACATTTAGTTTTTTGAATCATACAATAACACCGGTGATCAAATTGAAAAAGTATCTTGAATATTATCTGACATGGTTTCGTATTGGTCTGTTTACCTTTGGTGGCGGTTATGCCATGCTTCCAATGATTGAAAAGGAAGTGATTGAGCGTCATCACTGGACAACAGAAGATGAAGTCATGAATTATTATGCAATTGCACAATGTACACCTGGTGTCATTGCGGTTAATGTATCCACATTTGTCGGTTATTTTCAGTCAGGCGTTTTAGGAGCACTGGTTTCTACATTAGGTGTGATTTCACCCTCTATTCTGATTATTTCTGCGATTGCAGGGATTCTGAGTAGTTTCAGTGATCTGGCTGTTGTGCAGCATGCTCTGGCAGGAATTCGTATTGCCGTAAGCATTCTGATGAGCACATCCATCATCAAACTCTTTAAAAAGGGTGTTGTGGATATCTACACGTCTGTCATCTTTGGGGTTGCATTGGTGATTGCGGTCATGAGCAATGTGCCGACTGTCCTTATTGTGATCAGTGCAGGTGCGCTGGGTGTAATTTTCAGCATGTTGAAAGCGAAAGGAGCACGATCATGAATACAGTTGTTCTGATTATGATTGAATTCTTTCTGACAGGTCTTTTTGCGGTAGGTGGAGGTCTTGCGACAATTCCATTTTTGGAAGAAATGTCAGTGAAGTATGGCTGGTTTTCTTTGGATATGTTGTCAACGATGATTGCGGTCTCTGAAAGTACACCAGGACCCATCGGGGTCAATATGGCTACCTACATTGGGAATGTGATGAATGGACCATTGATGGGGATCATCACGACTTTGTCACTGGTTGCACCAAGTTTTCTGGTGATTCTGCTGGTTTCACGTGTTCTGGAGAAATTTCAGAAATCGAAGCTTGTACAGAATCTGTTTTATGGACTGCGTCCAGCAGTTGTAGCACTGATTTTATCTGCATGTTTAGGAATCTTTAAGACGACATTTCTGCTTCCTGAGGCATTCTCATTGAATTTTGTGAATCTTGCCTTGTTTGGAGTACTGCTGTTTGTCTATAAGAAATACAAGCTCAATCCAATTGTCCTGATTTCAATCTGTGCAGTCCTTGGAATTGTTCTATCACTTTAACCGGATACATCCGGTTTTTTTCTTTTAAAAACAGCTTTGGGTTTGAATGAAAATCAAGTTTATGATATTGTTTATTCATGATTTGTCTATATGCATGAAATATGCTTGAACAGGAGCAGGAATATGGAAGAGAAAAAAGTAAGAATTCAGCTTCAGCGTCATTTATGGCCAGATGAAGTTGCGGAAAGAAAACACAAAAGACGTTCAAAAGTCTTGTTGATTGTAATGCTGGTGTGCAGTTTTGTACTGGGACTTGTTGTAGGGGGAAATGTTCTTTCGACAAAGCAGAGTCAGCCGGTTGTATCCAGTATTTCCAATAAACTGGATTCAGTTTACTCTATTTTGAAATACAACTGGTATTTCGGTACCTTGGATGAAAACATTGATCAGCATCTGATTGATCGTGCACTGTATGGTATGACTGCAAGTGAAGAAGACCCACATACAACCTATATGTCTTCAGAAGAGCTGGAAAGCTTTACGACATCCATTGATCTTGGATTTGTAGGAATTGGTGTACAGTATACAACAGCGGATAATCTGAACATGATTACACGTGTCTTCCATAATTCACCTGCAGAAAAATCAGGGGTACTTGCAGGAGACATCATTTATCGTGTAGATGGCATGCTGGTAAGCGAAATGGAAGTGAATTCTCTGGCAGATTATGTCAAAGGAGAAGAAGGCACAAACGTAACCATTGAATTTTTAAGAGACAATGAAATCATTGAGAAAGTCATTACTCGTGGTGCAGTACAGAACACTGCCTTTGGCGAAATGCTGGAAGGTGATGTTGGATATCTGGAAATCTATCAGTTTGGTTCATCAACAGGATATGAAGTGAAAGAATACCTGAATCTGATGAGTGCGATGGGTATGAAGAAACTGGTGCTGGATCTGCGTGATAATACCGGTGGTTATCTGGATGCCTATGTTGCGGTTGCGAGTTACTTTGTGGATGCGAATGAAACAATCATGCAGCAGATTTATTCAGATGGTTCTGTTGAAGTTTCCATTTCCCGTGGCGGCAGATTTGAAAACATTGAAGATATCGTGATTCTGGTGAACGGAAACACTGCAAGTGCTGCCGAAGTTTTGACTGTATGTCTTCAGGAACTTCGTGATGATGTGACTGTTTTAGGTACAACAACGTATGGTAAGGGGACTGTTCAGGTTACTCATACGTTCGCTGATGGTTCAGCTATCAAGTTCACTACCAGCAAATGGGTATCTCCAAGTGGTGTATGGGTAAATGGTACAGGTATTGAACCGGATGTTGTGGTTGAACTTCCTGAAGTGCTGTACTACACATATGCGCGTATGGAAGAAAATGAACAGTATGTTTATGACAGTGTTTCAGCTTATGTCAAGATTTCACAGCAGTCGCTGGAATTCTTAGGCTATGACATCAACAGAACAGATGGTTATCTGGATAAGGCAACAGAAGCACAGTTGATCGCATTCCAGAAGGAATTTGGTTGTGAACAGCTGGGTGTTCTGGATACAGAAACATTTGAAGCTTTGATTGCTCAGGTGACAAAACGCTGGTCAATTGAAAAAGAAGCAGACAATCAGCTTCAGGCTGCATTGGGACTGTTAAGAGGTGAATAAAGGCGATGGATTCGCCTTTTTTCCTTGTGCAGGTTTGTTGCCCTGAGCGAATGAATCAGGTAGAATAAAAGCTGCAGAATGTTATAAAATAGAGATGAAATTAAAGGAGAAAACTATGGATAAGTTTATCTTGCATAGTGAATACAAACCAACAGGGGATCAGCCGAAGGCGATTGAAGAGCTGGTCAGTGGCATTGAATCTGGAAAGAAAGTACAGGTTCTTTTAGGTGCGACAGGAACAGGGAAAACATTTACGATTGGAAATGTCATTGCTCAGGTCAATAAACCGACTTTGATTTTTGTCCACAACAAGACTCTGGCTGGTCAGCTGTATACTGAATTCAAGGAACTGTTTCCTGAAAATAATGTTGAATACTTTGTATCGAACTTTGATTATTATCAGCCAGAAGCTTATATGCCTAAAACAGACACTTATATTGAAAAGACTGCCATGACCAACGATGAACTGGATATGCTGCGTATGGCTGCCATCAACAGTGTTCTGGAAAGAAGAGATACCATCATTGTGGCCTCTGTTGCCTGCATCTATGCTTCAAGTAATCCTCAGCACTACAAAGATATGTTTTTTACAATCCGTGTTGGCGATGTGATTGATCGTCAGGATCTTTTGAAGAAATTTGTGGACCGTCAATACAAACGCAATGATGTGGATCGACAGCGTGGCACATTCAGAGTACGCGGTGATGTCATTGAAGTGACATTGGGTTATACAGATGAGTATGGTCTGCGTATTGAAATGTATGATGATGAGATTGAACGTATTTCAGAAGTCGATCTTTTGACAGGTAAAGTTCATAACAGTTATGCCCTGTACAATGTTTTCCCAGCCAATGGCTATGCTCGTCCAATGGATGAGATGCGAAAAGCCTGCATCAGCATTGAAGAAGAACTGGAAGAACGTTTAAAACAATTAAAGAATGAAGACAAACTGCTGGAAGCACAGCGTCTGGAACAGCGCTGTCGTTATGATCTGGAAGCTTTAAGAGAATTTGGAATCTGTTCAGGGATTGAAAACTATTCCATGCATATTGACGGACGTTCACCTGATCAGCGTCCATGGAACCTGTTTGACTATTTCCCGGAAGATTTCTTGCTGGTGGTGGATGAAAGTCATGTTTCGCTTCCACAGGTGCGCGGTATGTTCAATGGGGATCGTGCCCGCAAACAGATTCTGGTGGACTATGGATTCAGATTGCCTAGTGCACTGAACAATCGTCCAATGACTTTTGAAGAGTTTGAGGGTGTCATCAATCAGGCTATCTATGTTTCCGCAACTCCAGGCAATTATGAGCTGGAACAGACGGATCATGAAGTGGTTGAACAGATCATTCGACCTACTGGATTATTGGATCCAGTCATAGAGGTTGTTCCGACAAGAGGTCAGATTGATCATTTGAAAGATCAGATTGATGAACAGATTGCCAAAAAAGAAAGAACACTGATCACAACATTGACTGTCAAAATGGCAGAAGATTTAAGTGATTATTTCAAGAAACTGGACTATAAAGTAGCCTATCTGCATCATGAAACCAAGACACTGGAACGTACGGAAATCATCCGTGATCTGCGTAAGGGGAAATATGATATTCTGATTGGAATCAACCTGCTGCGCGAAGGGCTGGATATTCCGGAAGTTTCACTGGTTGCGATTTTAGATGCAGATAAGGAAGGATTTCTGCGTTCAGAACGTTCACTGATTCAGACGATTGGACGAGCTGCACGTAATGCCAATGGTCGAGTTGTCATGTATGCCGATCATATGACTGACTCCATGCACAAAGCCATCACTGAAACCAATCGACGTCGTGCTATTCAGATGGAATACAATGAAAAACACGGTATTACACCACGTACAATCATCAAAGAAATTCATGAAGCGATTGCCGGCAAGGAAACAAAGGAAATGGCTGCCCGCTACATGAAGAAAAAATCCAAGACAACAAAAAAAGACAAAGAAGAGCTTATCAAGAATCTTGAAAAAGAAATGCGAGAAGCTGCAAAGGTACTGGATTTTGAAAGAGCTGCAGAACTCAGAGATATTTTGCTGGAACTGAAAGCTGAATAAACACAAAGGATGGCATAGCCATCCTTTTCAAATCTTAAGTTTTGTAAAAGAATCTTCATAAATAATGAAACTGAATAGGAGATGTGATACACTTCAGTTATGTAAAAAGATGAATTTTACTAGAATGGTATAGGAGATAAGCATATGGCAGAAAAGAAAGATTATTTAAGTCAGCTGGCTTCAGAAATAGAAGGTAAAAAACCAGAAAGCTTCAAAGAAGAAAAACTGGAGAAGATTGAAAGACCTCAGATCAATCTGAATCCTAAGGCAATTGGAGCTGCAGCTGCAGTTCTGGTGCTGATTTTAGGTGTTGTGTGGTTTGTGCTGTTTAGAGCGAAGATTGAGATGCCTGATTTTGTCGGACAGACACAGGCAGATGTTACCGCATGGATCAGACAGCAGGGAATCAAATCTTCTGGCATTATCATGAAAGAAGAATATTCTTTTGAATATGATGAAGATGTGATTCTGTCACAGTCAGTTGAACCAGGCAAGAAAGTCAAAGAAGATGCAAAGCTGACATTTGTGGTTTCTTTAGGGGCTGATCCCGATGAACTGGTTGAATTCCCTGAAGATGTTCTTTCGATGACAAAAGAAGACATCAATGACTGGATTGATGAAAATAAACTTGAAAAAGTACGTATTTCACAGGCTTATTCAGATGAAGTTGAAGAAGGTTATGTGATTTCATTTGATTTGAAGGGGATTGATAAGGAAGAATTTACACGTTCAACCAATGTGACATTTACTGTAAGCCGTGGTCCGCAGCCTGCACAAAGTGTACGTGTAGATAATTTTGTGGACAAGAGTCAGTATGAAGTGGAAGCATGGGCAAAGTCCAACAACATTACATTAGAAATCTATGAGTCATACAGTGAAGATAAAGCTGAAGGTGTAGTCCTGTCTCAAAGTGTTGCCTCTGGCAAGACAATGAAAGAAGGGGATGTACTGATTGTTACTGTATCAAAAGGTAAAGCAGTGATTGTTCCTGATTTTACAAAGATGACTGAAGCTGAATTTGCAGAATGGACTTCTGAAAATCCAGGTCTGATTAAGATGAAAGAACGTTATTCAGAAAGTGAAAATTATATTCTGTCTCAATCTGTTAGAGCAGGTGCTTCTTTAGGCAAAGATGATGATAAGCTGGAAGTTGTCATCAATCTTGGAATGCCTGAACTTCCAGGTGGTCTTGGCATTGGTTCAAACTATCAGGCACTGGTTGATTGGTGCAATGCTGAACGTTCAAAGGGTTCTGATATGTTTACTGCACAGTGGACTTCAGAAGAAAGCACATACAGCTACATGTATCCACAGGGTACTATTATTTCAATGAACTGTTACAGCCATTCAACTGGTACTGTTGCAGCATGTTCAGGTCCACTTCCATTGGATGCTCGTTTCGATGTCGTGATTTCAAAGGGACTGGTTGTTGATCTGAATGAACTGCCTGAAAATACGGCTCGTCTTGCGGATATGATGACTTCTCTTGGTTTCAACTACATCATTGAAACATCTGCAGAAACAGCGAATCTGTATGATCAGAACAATCCAGATGTCAAGCTGACTGTTGGCGATAAGATTTACGAAGATCATCAGTACATCATCAAATAAGGAAGGGGAAAGATTATGAATTTTTTCCAAAGAGCGATAAAGAATACAACAAGAAAGCTCAGCAAGTCAGTCCTTCTGGCTCTGACTTTCTTTGTGATTGGAAACTTTGTCATTGTCGGGCTTGGTATCAGCAACGCTGCTGAACAGGCAAAAGTGATGACCCGAAAACAGATGCGTGCAGCTGTAACGTATCAGCTGGATTATGAAGCATTCTGGGATTATATTGAAGAGCTTCCTGAAGAGGAACAGATGGAAGCCTATAACCATTATCCGTACATTACAGATGATGAGATTCAGGCTTTGATGGCAGATGATCGCATCAAATCGGTCAATGCCATTACCAATCTTCAGGCATGGCCAATCGACATTGAAGGTGTTCCTTTAAACAATGAATATGAACAGAACAATTATGGTTCTTCCATGAGCTGCTGGATTGATGAAACAGGTCAGGAAGTCTGTGAAGAATACACTTGGGTTGATCCTGAATTGTTTATTAAAGCCAATGGTTTTTCAGGGATGATTGAATTCTCAGATGAGATGTACATCCTGAAAGAAGGAAGAATGTACACACAGGAAGAAATTGAAGATGCTGAAAAGGTATGTCTGATTACAGATACTTTGGCAGAACACAACAATCTGCGTGTGGGAGATATGATTGAGATTTCTTTTGAATCTCCATCAAATTTCAACAATCACTACAACAGCTGGTATTCCGAAATGGGACTGACAGAAGAAGATTTCAAACTGGAACTGGAAGTTATCGGTATTTTTGACAACACTCAGATTGCAGATCCTACAGCAGATAATTTTGACTGGATGGCAAAATATGAATCACCGGAAAACATTGTGCTGATGCCAGACAGCATCTATGCAGAACATCAGCTCAACATTTCTTTGAAAAGCTGGGAATATTATAAACAGATGTGGCCAGATGATGAATATTATCAGAATGAAGACAATATGCCGACAATGGACAACATCTTAAGCAAATCTGCAGTGACTTTGCTTCTGAACGACCCGCTGGAAGTTGATTCCTTTGTCGAACAGGTACAGGCATCACTGGATGGTCAGTATCGTCTGCTGGATGCCAACAATGAAACATTTGAACAGTTGTCTCGACCATTGGATACTTTGACACTGTTTTCATCCATGATCGTTGTGCTGGTGCTGGTCAATGCTGTTGTCATTATCACACTGGTGACTGCTTTGACATTAAAGACACGTGAATATGAAATCGGTGTTCTGCTTTCTCAGGGTGTATCCAAATTCATGGTGATTGCACAGTTCTTTGTAGAACTTGCTTTGGTTGCGGTTTTAGGCTTTACATTGGCAGTAGGCAGTGGAAGTCTGATTGCAGGCAGAGTAGGAGAAGCTGTGCTTCAGTATCAGGTTGAATTCTCAGGTCTGAATGAAACTGAAGTTGATGATGACTACAATTACATCAGCAACTGGAATGACAATTATTTTACAGAGATTTCATTGAGTGACATGGTGGATGCTTATGAAGTTCAGATCAGTCCGTTGATTATTGGTGAAATCTATGTTGCAGGTCTGGGCATTGTGCTGATTTCCATTTTGATTCCATCATTGATGATCATGAGATACAACCCTAAGAAGATTCTCATGAGTGCACAGTAAGGAGGTCTATATGTCAGTAATCCTTAAACTTGAAAACATCAATTACAGTTATATTGATGGTGGTATGAAACGTACAATTTTAAAAGACTGCAGCTTCGAATTTGAAGAAGGCAAGTTCTATACGATTTTAGGTCCTTCAGGATCAGGGAAGACAACACTGCTTTCTATTATTGCAGGTCTTGATACACCTGAATCAGGTACTTTCTATTATGAAGGTATCGATGTGAAAAAGATGGGTCTTACTAAATACCGTCGCAATAAGATGGCCATCGTCTTTCAGCAGTACAATCTGATCAATTATTTGACAGGGTATGAAAATGTCCTGCTGGCCATGACTGAAACAGACAATCCGATTCCTAAAAATAAAAAGGGCGTAGCCTACGCCCTTCTGGAAAAATTCGGAATTGTCAAAACTAAAGCTGATCGTCTTGTATCAAAGCTTTCTGGTGGTGAACAGCAGCGTGTTGCCATTGCCAGAGCACTAGGTTCCAATGTGGATCTGATTTTTGCGGATGAGCCGACAGGAAACCTTGATACCGCAACAGAAGAAGAAATCATTCGCATCTTTAAACAGTTGACAGAAGACTTTGGAAAAACAGTTATTGTCGTAACTCACTCCAATGCCGTTTCCAGATTCTCAGATCATCGTCTTAAACTCGAAAATGGTCAGCTTCGTCTGATGGGTGAAAATGAATAAAGGAGTCCATATGGACTCCTTTTGATTGTTACGCGTTAGCTTCAGCGTATGTACGGCGTTCTGGGCTCAGGTTGTCAACATAGTAACGAACTCTCAGAGCACCTGAAACCTTAGTCTTGATTTTAGGTTCAACGATGAAGTGGTCACCTTCCAGCATTGTTTCCAGCATAGCCTTGCATACTGCAGTTACGTTGCTTACTTTAGGTTCGATTTCTTCATTCAGTTCCTTGGCATTCAGTTCAAACCATACCCAACCCATTGCCTGACATTCAAGCTTCTTCTGGTTGATGATTTCAACATATTCCATCTGTGTTTTCTTTGCCATGATATTTTAACCTCCTTGTGAATCTTGAGTTTTGTTTTTACCAAACGTCACTCATTCTATCAGAGAAATTACAAGAAATCAAGGAAACAACCGTTTTTTTCCATCTTTTGATAAACATTATCACTTTAAAGCGTTTTCATCCTCATAAATTAAAAAGGCAGGAAAGTTATTTCTTTCTTGCCTTGTTTTTAAGTTTTCTTAATGTTTTCAATGCCCATGGATACAGTTTGATCCATAACTGATACATGACAGGCTTTAAGACATAATGAAATTCTCCAGGGAACTCAATGTAGGTACTGCCGAATTTCTTTTTGAAATCATGAATTCCAGTATAGGCAGGGTCAGTGCATTCATCTGAACATGTACCAAAGAAGTCCACAAATTCATAGCCTCTTTGTTTATCATCAAAGATTTCAAACTGTTTAATGGCATAGTTGGCACCAGCTTCACGTAAAATAGTACGGTTCCCTCCATAGACCAGCCATGCACGATGAGCTGTACAGATGGTAATACCACTGGATAAAACGATACCATCAGGATATTCAGCTTTCATTACTTCAGTTTTAGTGATGGTCTTTTTGAGTTTTTCTGTCTGTGTCGCAATCTGATTTCTGCGATTCAGCGAAACTTTCTGATTCGGATATTCTTTCAGTTTCTCAATCAGCTGTTCATCTTCTTTGGCAAGTTCGTTCAATTTATTGTTGAGGTACTGCAGATGGCGCTCTGGATAGTATTTTGCCGTATAGCAGCGTGCCAGATCATCTTTTTTCAGCAGATCATAAATGTCCTGATAATACTTCTTGGGACTTTCCAGGAAATGATTGCGTGCAGCCGTATCAGAGAGAATCTCATAGAACAGATCGATGTTGTCTGCAATCTCACATTCAATTCCATACTCCTGTGTATTTTTCATCTGTGTACGGATGATTTTGGAGAAGCCGGATGTGATTTCAGTTTCAGGTCGTGTTAAATCCAGGCGATAGGTATAACGCGGCTGTGTCTTTTCAAAGGCCTGATTGAATCCCTGGTGCACATATCCCAGTTTTTCCATGTCTTTTACAAAATCCGGGTGTTCTTCAATAATGTTGCCGTTTTTATCTTTTGCGCAGTAATACACATCAGGATCACACATGATATAACAGATGTTCTGTTTCTTGGACCATTTGACCAGCTGTTCTGTAAAGGTCTTGACCAGATTCAAGTCTGTGTAATCCAGCATGAATCCGCGTGGTGCATAACAGATTTTCGATCCAAATACAGGAATCTTTCTTAACAGAAGCATGGCTGCCCCTTTAAGCTGCTGATCTTCATAAAGACCAACACACACATAATTCCATGCACCCTGCATGGATTTTATCTTACCCCAATAAGAAGTCTGCATGAAATGTTCTTTTGGGTGAGTGAATACAAATTCATTTAAAGTCTGATCATCAATGGTTTTAAATGTAGTCGTCATGATGTCCTCCTTCATTCTTCTTTTTATTATATCAAATAAAACAGATTCATAATATGAAAAAAAGAATGGAATTGGATGTGAAAAAAAGTGGTTATTTCACGAATGATACGTTATAATCTAAATATATAGTTTTGAGGTGTTAAATATGGATGAAATGATGCTTTTGGAAGCGCTGGAACAGAACGCACGATTAAAGGTCACAGACCTTGCAGACATTTTAAATTCATCAGAAGATGAAGTCAGAAAGACAATTGACCGTTTAAAGAAAGACAAAGTGATCTGTGGTTATCATACAGTCATCAATTGGGATAAAGCACATAAGGAAAAGGTTGTTGCATTGATTGAAGTTAACGCGACACCAGAAAGAGATAAGGGATATGACTCTGTTGCAGAACAGATTGTCAAATACCCTGAAGTATCTTCTTTGTATCTGATGAGCGGTAAATATGAATTTACTGTCATCATCAAAGGAAAGACAATGAGAGAAGTTGCAGAATTCGTTGGAAGCAAACTGGCACCTATCAATGGTGTAAAGGGAACTGTTACATCGTTTGTATTGAAACAGTATAAGATTGAAGGTGTGCTTCTGGATGAACAGAAAGCATCTCAGACTAGATTGAAGGTAACACCATGATTGTAAGAGACCGTTTAAACCCAACAGCACGTGATTTGCCTAAATCAGGAATCCGTAAATTCTTTGATCTAGCTAATACCATGGAAGGTGTTATTTCTCTGGGGGTTGGTGAACCGGATTTTGATACGCCTTGGCACATTCGTGCAGAAGCTATTTATGCGATTGAAAAAGGATATACTTTCTATACAGGCAATATGGGTCTGATTGAGCTGAGAGAAGCTATCTGTGATTATCAGAGAAGACGTTTCGGACTTGAATTCGATGCATCACAGGTTCTGATGACATCAGGTGCATCAGAGGGGATTGACCTGGTTTTCCGTGCTATTTTGGAACCGGGTGATGAAGTTATTCTGGTATCACCTACGTATGTTGCCTATTCACCGCTGGTTACTTTAGCAGGTGGAGTTCCTGTATTCCTTGATGCAAAAGAAGAAACAGGATTTAAAGTAACTAAAGAAATGCTGGAAGAAGCCATCACAGATAAGACCAAGATGCTCTTTCTGAACTATCCGGGAAATCCTACCGGTGGTGTGATGACAAAAGAAGATTACGCTGAACTGGTTCCGCTGATTAAGGAACATGAACTGTTTGTCGTATATGATGAAATCTATGCAGAACTGACTTATGAAGGAAAACATTGTTCGATTGCATCTTTTGATGAGATTAAAGATCAGGTCATTTTGATGAGCGGTTTCTCTAAGGCCTATGCAATGACTGGATGGCGTATGGGATATCTGATTGCTCATCCGGATGTCATTCATGCATTCCTGATGATTCATCAGTATGCACAGATGTGTCCAAGTACCATCTCTCAGTATGCTGCACTTGAAGCTGCAAAAAACGGGGATGATGACATTGAAATGATGGCAAAGCAGTTCATGATGAGAAGAAACTTTATCGTAAATGGTCTCAATCGCATTGGATTGAAGTGCCATATGCCAAAGGGAGCATTCTATGTGTTCCCATCGATTGCCGCAACAGGCATGACATCTGAACAGTTCTGTGAAGAACTGCTTAAAGATCAGAAAGTTGCTGTAGTACCAGGAAATGCCTTTGGTTCTGCAGGTGAAGGATATGTTCGTATTTCCTATGCCTACAGCATTGATGAAATCAAAGAAGCACTGGCACGCATGGAAGCTTTCTTAAGAAACAAAGGATACCTGAAATAAGAGACAGGACAGGATTGATACCAATTCTGTCCTTGATTTATGTTATAATTGGATAGAAAATCTGGAGGACCACAAAAGATGAATCAGAAAACTATTGCAGCAGCTCAGTTTAAAAACTGGCTACTTGAAAAGAAAATCGTTCCAGTTTATCTGGAAGTTGTGAATCAGTTTATCAGAAATGAACTGAATTATTATGTCATTGAATATATGATAGCCGGATCAGAACTTCTGATTGGGGTTGCCGGAGGGTATGAAGAAGGTGCTGTTGAACACTGTGGTCATCTGCATTCTAAAATGGAACTGTTGATGGAAGGCAATGAAATTGAACAGGCAGAAGCACTGGTAGATGAAATTGAAGGCTTCTGGAGTCAGCATGCAGCAGTCGTTGAACAGAACTTCAGAGAAAATGCTGAAGAAGGACGCTTTGTCGGACATCTTCTTCTGGCAAGTCATGAATGGGATGCAGAGTCTTTGTGTCTTGAACTTGCGGAAAGATGGAACATTCAGGTTGAGTCTGAACTGACAGATTCATCACTGAACTTTGATGTAGAAGATATGCAGGTAGAAATCAGCCTTCATGAAGGACAGATGGACCACCATGAAGCACAGATTCATGCCGCTTCCAACATTGACTGGCCTGAAGTTCTGGATATTGTCAATTATCATCAGGCTTATTTAAAAGTCATGGTCAAATCAGGAGCATCCCGTCTTGAAGCAGGAAAACTGCACGTGAAGGTGATGAGCTGTCTGAGTATGCAGGACAATGTACTGGCTGTGGATGCTGCAGGAACAATCTTTGAACCAGGACTGTATGATGAATATTCAGATTTGATGAAAGATGGATCACTGCCGCTTTACAACATGATCCACTTTGGTTTCTATCGTACATCCAAAGGTTTATCTGGATATACCTATGGTTTAAAGATGTTTGGTGAACTTGAAATTGAAGTACTGGACACTTTAGGAGAAACTGAAGATCTGCATGAATTCCTGTCAACACTGGTGTACTCTGTACTGACTCATCAGATTGAACTGAAACACGGGAATAAGATTTCACTGGCAGAAGGACATGAACTGATGGTAACAGAGGGTATGTCAGAAGCTTTGAATGAAATAACTGTAAAAGTTGAATATCCTGACTGACAATTGTGATAAAATAAAACTGACAGGGGGAGTGTTCAATGGAAGATGTACTGCTTAAGATTTTACTGGCTGTTGGATTATGCTGCGTGATTGCTGGAGTCTTTCTGCTGCTTCCTTCAAAAGATTCTGAACAGGAAGAAGTTGGTAAACAGGACCCAGTCATCGTTGAAGGTGTTACTGATGAATACTTTGGACTTGACTTCGACTACTTGAAATCACTGAATGAAAACTTTGTCGGAAAACTGACAGTAGGTGAACTGGTGTATGAATCTGTTGTAAAAAGTGCAGACAACATGGAATACGCGGAAAAGAATCTGGAACTGCAGTCTTATGGAATTGGAACTGTCTTTATGGATTGCCGCAACGAAATGGAAGACATGAATCTCATTCTTTATGGAAATACAGTCTATTCAGAAAAAGAACTGCGATTTGGTCCTTTGCACAATCTGATTGATCAGAAAAGCTACAATCAAAACAAGACCATTGTTTTCCAACTGGAAAATCAGGAAAGAGAGTTTGAAATCGTGGCTGTTCTGCATTTTGACTTGAATGTGACAGATGTTGATTATGCCATCACAAATTATACGGAAGATCAGTTTGCAGCCTATCTGAATTACATTGATGAGCACAATCTCATTGATTCCGAAACAGATCTGACTTATGGAGATCACATGTTGACGCTTCAGACCGATGTTGAAAACATGCCTGAAGTAAAACTGGTTGTTGTTGCGAAAGAAGTGAACAGATGATTTCTGTTCACTTTTCATTTTCGCTATGCTAGAATAAGAACGATTTACTGGAGGAAAGCACATGAAAAAGAAACTCATTGCACTGTTAGCTGTTGTTGTTCTTTGTGCGGTTGGTACAACTGTGCTGTTTTGGCCATCTGAACAACCGATTGAACCAGATCCGATTGTAGAACCTGATCCAACACCAGAAGTATCAGTGGATCCGGATACAACAGAAAAGGTGGTCATCTACGACCCATATTTTGAATTGAGTCATGATGAACTCTCTGAAATCAATGATCGCTATGTAGGTAAGATTACAGTAGGAAATCTGATTCATGAAGTTATTGTACATTCCAGAAACAATGCAGATTATCTGAATTACAATCTGAAAAGAGAACCGAATGGACTGGGAACAGTCTTTATGGATTATCAAAACAAAAGAGATATGAGTGATCAGAATATTATTCTGTATGGTCATTATGTCTATTATGATGATGAACTTAAATTCACTCCATTGTATAAGATGATGTCACAGGAAATCTATGATGAAAACAAGTACATCACACTCGATTTGATTGATGAGACAAGATACTATGAAATTGTATCCATTCATTACTATAAACTGGGGAGTGAAGGCGTTGAATATGATTACACAAGCTATACAAAGTCTTACTTCAACAACTATATGAATCATGTACAAAAAAACAATCGCATCAAAACAGAAGAAACAATCAGTTATGAAGACAAGATGCTGACTCTGCAGACATGTGTCAGAGACAGAGAAGAT
>JAFYOL010000164.1 GCA_017560205.1 Erysipelotrichaceae bacterium
CGATTTTCCCTGATGCTCCACTGTTCATTGCAGAGAAACCTTCTTCAAATTCATGAGCCATAAAACGATGTGTAATGATCTTATCAATGTTCAGACCGCTTTGCAGCATCGTATCCATCTTGTACCATGTTTCCCACATCTGGCGTCCATAAATTCCCTTAATAGTCAACTGATTGAAAATCACCTTTTCCCAGTTGATCTGTGCATCTTTTCTCTGAAGACCAAGCAGTGCAATCTTACCGCCATTCTTCATTGTATCCACCATATTCTGGAATCCTGACTGTGCACCAGACATTTCAAGACCTACGTCAAAGCCTTCCTTCATACCCAGTTCTTCCATTACATCTTCCAGTTTTTCATTCAGAACATTGACAGTGCGTGTTGCACCCAGTTCTTTTGCCAGATTCAGACGATATTCATTCATGTCTGTTACCACAACATTTCTGGCACCTACATGACGACAAATTGCAGCGGCCATACACCCGATAGGCCCTGCTCCTGTAATCAGAACATCTTCACCAACCATATCAAACTGCAATGCTGTATGGACGGCATTACCCAGTGGATCAAAACAAGAATACAGTTCTTCTCTAATTTTATCTGAGCATCTCCACACATTCGATGCAGGAATCACCAGATACTCTGCAAAAGCTCCATTGCGATTAACACCAACACCCTTTGTGTGACGGCACAGATGAGGCTGACCTGCCAGACAGTTACGGCACTTTCCACAAACGATATGTCCTTCACCGCTGACCAGTTCACCAACTTCGAATCCTTCTACATTTTCACCAACTTCAACGATTTCACCAACATACTCATGTCCTGCAGTCAGTCCTACAGGAATTGTATTTTGTGCCCATTGGTTCCAGTTGTAAATGTGTACATCAGTTCCACAGATGCTTGTCTTATGAATCTTAATCTTTACATCATTTTTACCTGTTTCAGGTACTGGCACTCTTTTCAGCCATAAGCCCTTTTCAGCTTTTTCCTTAACAAGTGCCCACATCATTTCTTTCATAGGTCATCCCCCTTGATTTCTATCTTAAGTTTATGCTTTTCAGTGAGTTTATTCAAGTCTATCCATCATAAAAGAATAAGCAACTTCTTTTCAAGTGCACAGTTCAAAAAGAAAACGATGCAGCATCGTTTTCTTTTTCTATTCATTAATCCATTCACTGATTTCATCAATCGAATCACTTTGAATAATTCGATCAATCAGCGTCATATCATCCATCATTTTTGAAGCCATAATCATTAAACGTTCAAGATGCGCTGTTTTATCCAAAGAGGCCAGTACCACAATCAGACGGACAGGACCATTGGCAGAATGAAAATCTATATCCTCATCAAAGACTGCCAATGCCAGTTCAGTTTTCAAAACATGTTCTGATGGTTCAGCATGGGCAAGTGCGAATCCTGGCATCAACACAATGTAAGGACCATGAGTCTCAATGCTTTGAATCATCGCTTCAATATATCCCTGAGTAATTGCCTCATCCTCAACAAGAATCTTTCCTGCCTGATGAAGTGCTTCTTTCCAGTCACCTGCATGAAGATGCAGACGCATGTTTTCTTTACGAATAACTTCCATTATACTTTCCTGCGATAGACAACCTGTCCCTGAATCATGGTCATCAGTGTCTTATAATCCTTTGTAAAGACAGTAATATCAGCAGCTTTTCCGACTTCCAGTGAACCGCAGCATTCATCCATATACACAATGCGGGCAGGAGTCAGTGAAGCCATACGCACCGCATCATAAAGTGGAATCCCCAGTTCACAGACAGTTCTGATTCCTGAAAGCATTGGTCGAGTGCTTCCAGCAAGCGCATGATCCGCATCCGGATCGATTCCCCTGAAACGAGCTACATTGTCTCTGACTTGAATCTGATAGGTTCCATTGTCATAATCTCCATCAGGAATTCCACCTAATGTCATATCTGTGATTATCGCAATACGATCTGGTCCCATGCACTTTAAAG
>JAFYOL010000165.1 GCA_017560205.1 Erysipelotrichaceae bacterium
GCAAACAGGTTGTAGACCAGATTGCTGCAGTACAGATTCTTCAGTGATATTTAGACAGACATTAAACATGAAAGACGGTAAATACCGTCTTTTTTGTATAGTAAATTTATGATAGAATAGTTAAGGTTAATTATACCTTTAAAGGAGAACATTATGACTGAATCCAATAAAATGATTATTAAAGATGCAAATGGACAGGAAAAAGAAATGGAAATTCTGTTCACTTTCGAAAGCGATGAATTGAATCGTGAATATGTTGTGTTCACTGATCCTAATGATGAAAGCGGAGAAGTGTTCGCAATGCGTTACAACGAAAATTATGAACTTGAACAGATTGAAGATGAATCTGAATGGAACATGATTGAAGAAGTCTTCGGCGCATTTGTTGAAGAACTGGATGAATATGATGAAGAAACAGACGGGCAGTAAGCTACTTGTTAAAATCCTGCTTGTTCTTGTGCTGCTTGGATGTGCTGGAGCTGGTGGTGCATTTGTGTACTATCAGTCTCAGTTAAGTCCTGTTAATGAGCAGGCAGAGCCTGTTGTCTTTGAAGTCAAGAGTGGTGAAACACTGAATGCTGTTCTGCCTCGTCTTGAAAATGAAGGACTGATCAACAGTGCACTGTTTTCTAAGATTTATATCAAATTGAATGGTGCTGGTTCTTTGGCTGCAGGAAAATTCAATCTAAGTGCTTCCATGAGCACATCTGAGATTATTGCGACTATCACTGATGCAACAAAACTGATTCATGATGATATCAACATTACTTTTATTGAAGGTGAATGGTTGAAGCACATGGCTGAAAAGTTTGAGACAGAGATGAATATTTCTTCTGATGAACTGCTTGATTTGTGGAATGATGAAACTTATATTCGTTCTTTGATGAATGATTATCCTTTCTTGACAGAAGAGATTTTCAATGAAGAGAGTCGTTTCTTGCTGGAAGGATATCTGATGCCAAATACATATGCATTTGCTAAAGGGTCAGATGCAAAGACTGTGACTGAAAAAATGCTGTCCCAGACACTGAAAGTATACAATCAGTACAAAGATGAAATGACATCGCATGATCTGAGTGTTCATGAACTGTTTACACTGGCTTCAATTGTTCAGTATGAAGCAAGCAAGATTGAAGATATGAAAATGATTGCAGGTGTCTTCTACAATCGTATGGCAATCGGCATGAAGCTGCAGAGCAGTGTAACTGTTTGCTATGCCATCGATATTGACAAGGGAGACAGCTGGAAGGCTTGTGAAGTGAATCCTACATATGATTCACCTTACAACACCTACATGATAAAAGGGCTTCCTCCAGGACCTATTTTGAATCCTGGTGTGGATGCGATTGCGGCTGTATTAAATCCAACCGAAAGCAAGTATTACTACTTCATGGCTGATGTCTATGGCGATGGTACTGTTTATTATGCAGAAACTTATGCTCAGCATTTAGCTTTGGTCAACAAATATCTGAAATAGGGGGAAATCTTATGAAACCGATTTTAATTGGTATTGCCGGCGGTAGTGCTTCTGGAAAATCATCCATTGCACAAAGACTTAAAAATGAATACAGTCTGACTAATTCTGTAGTGATTATTCGACAGGATGACTATTATAAAGATCAGTCTCATCTGACAATGGAAGAAAGAGTAAAGACAAACTATGACCATCCATTGGCATTTGACAATGAACTGCTGATTCAGCATCTGAATGCATTGATGAATGGTGAAACAATCGAAAAGCCAACATATGATTATACAGTGCACAATCGTTCAGAAATCACTGAAACAATCAAACCTTGCGATGTTATTGTGCTGGAAGGTCTGTTTGTACTGGAAAGTGAAAATCTCAGAGATCTTTTGGATATGAAGATTTTCGTTGATACAGATGCAGATATTCGTTTTATTCGCCGTATGGTTCGTGACGTAAAAGAAAGAGGAAGATCTCTGGATTCTGTTGTGTCACAGTACACTACAACGGTTCGTGTTATGCATGATCTGTTTATTGAACCATCTAAGCGTTATGCTAACCTGATCATCCCTGAAGGTGGTCACAATGAAGTTGCGATTGATTTGCTGACTACAAAGATCAACAGCATCATCGCAAAGAATGTAATGTAAGTCTTGATTTTCTGAATTGTGATTTCATAAAAGCTTTATGTAAGCTGTTTTTGAAAAAAGTTCTGAAGTCGTAAATAAAAATACTTTTATTTACTCCTAACTTACCTCAAAGCTAAAGTAGAACATCAAAACAACCCTCATTGATACATCATGTCATGAGGGTTTTATTTTATTCTGATCAGCAATTTACAAATGACGATGATTGATTAATGTGCAAGTATGATACAATAAAAGATGTAAAGAAAGATATCTTCTGGTACATAGAGATTTTCTATAATAGAAAACGTAGCCATTCTACATTGCAGTATATGACACCAGTTGAATATCTACGTAAGCATGAAGTATTAAAAACAGCATAAAATAGATGATTTAGAGTACGCATATGGATTAGATTTTGTGTTGCTAAAAGTCGACGCACTCCAAAAGTGACATATAACTGATTATGTTGAAGTGAATGTGGGGAGCCGTATGTGGGAAAACTGCACGTACGGTTCTTAGAGGAGTTTATTTCAAATGTTATAGCGAAAGGAGAAATTAATTTACTTATGAAAAAAGTTTATGAAGAAATAATTGATGATGTGGCGATGGAAATAAGTGTTTCAAAAGAATGGAGAAAGAGAATATTTCAGTTGCTTGACGGTGAAAGTTTAGAAATAAGTTATAGAAATGCACAGGAAATTCCTGAATATATACGTGATATAATGGTCGTAAACAAACTTACATTTTTGGTTTCTAGAGTTAATAAATGTGAAGAGTATTTTGATAATTCTTTAGTTATATTTAAATTTTGGGCTAAAGAGTTCAGCGAAATATGTAGCTTTTCAGGTAATAATCCTAAAGTATTCTAGTCCCAAAAGAAATGGAGTTAGTGAGCGTTGAAAAAGGATTCTCAAATATTATCTCATAATGTGAATAGAAAAC
>JAFYOL010000166.1 GCA_017560205.1 Erysipelotrichaceae bacterium
ATACAGACGAAGCAATTGTATTGATTTCTTCATTTGATGTTGACTCATCTGGTGGAGATGGTTCACTTAATCCAAATAGTACATACACTCGATGGACCTGGATTCTTGTACGTAATAAAAATGGTCGATGGAAACATGTTGATCATGGATATTAAATAAAATAGATCCTTGATTTGATTGTTTTCATCAAACTGGGATCTGTTTTGTTATTGAAAAGCAAACTGGATGCTTTGAATAAATCACTCATATTACAATTGGAATAATAGAAAGCAGGTGAACTAGTGGGTATTATTGAACTATTTGAAGTAGGGATTTTCCATGCTTTATGGAACTGGTCAAGCCCTATTCTAACTTTGATTGTTTACTCAGGATTTCTCACTGGCATGCTGATACAGTTCTTTTTTAGAAAAAAGCATAAGCCTGCATCATCTAAATGGCATTTTATCTATTTTTGTTTGGCAAGTATTGTACTATGTGAATGTGTGTGGCACATGTTTACTGGCTGGGAACGACTGACGGTTGACATCGCTTACGGAGTGGTTGTGTGCATGATGCTAGGTGCTCTGATTATAGAGATTCTTAACAAGATAAGAAAAGTAAAGTAGTCATGTTTCAAAGCAAATATTGATTTTAGAATTGAGCATGAATTCAAATTAATTTTACTGAAAACGCGTAGATTTGTGATTCGTTCTTAAATCGTGTAAAATAATAATATCTTACCGGTGAATTGGCACAATTACAGTAGCCGGTTCGCCGGTTTTCGCTTTATGGAGGTATCATATGAAAAAGTATGAATATGTTAAGGTCGTTATTCAAAAATTTATGGGTTCAAGGTCTGAAAATCATCGTGAGATCATCAATGAATATGCAGCAAAGGGCTATCGATATGTTGGCTATATTCCTGTGGAAATGACAGGTCATGGTCAGATTCTAGAAATGGATCTGGTTTTTGAAATTGAGGAATAGCATCATGAAAAAGGTTCTTTTGTGGATTGCTTTGTCACTTATTCTTGGGCTTGGCATTTTATCCAGAAATCCAATTGTCATCTGTGATAATGATTTATCAGAAGAATATATGGAAGCAATAGAATCACAGGCTGAAGGATTATATTCAAGAAAACTTCCATTAGTGCCTGTCTGTGTGAATGTCACTAGTTTTGATGATGAAACTGTGTATTATACGATTTATTATTTTCCATTTGGGACTGTAGGAATGTCCTACAAAAAAGATGATGGATATAACATGGAAAAATCACTAACGAGATTTTAGGAGGTTAGCGAAATACAATGAAAAAGATAAGAATTATTTCTTTGGTGCTGTTAACAATCAGCGTTTTCTGTTCTATTGATTTGGGGTTTAATCTGCTGTACAACCTGATTCCTGAACATTTAGATGGGTATACAACCAACAGCACATTACAAGGCTTATTTGGCATTTTTGGTGATAACAGCTGGTCACTCTCAAGATTCTATTCAGCGTTTGAAAAATCAGTTTGGATTTCATTCCTGTTATTCGTAGAAAATACAGCTTTGGCCATTATAGCAATCAAAGAAAAATAATAAACGATATTCATAAAAGGAGAAAACAAGATGAAAAAATTAGTCGTATTTGTTGTGCTACTTTCTTGCTTTTCTTTTCTGTCTGGATGCAATGGGAAAGCAATGGAACAGAGTCAATCACGAATGTACATTAAACCTAGTGCATTTTCTGAAGAAACAATAGAAGTTTTAAATTTATTTAAAGATGAAATTCATTTTTTTGATATTCAATTAAATGAGACTGCTAAATCTTTTTCGATTTCTATATGGCAATATCAAGACGGCCAATGGAACGAAATTGGATCATCGAGTGGCCAATCTAAATTCCTAGGAAATAGAATAGCAATCAGATTCGATGATACAGATTATGAAATCTATCATATGGATGAAAACGGACATTCGTCCATAAAATCACCAGCTTTAGATTTAAAGTTTGAAGAGTCTATGGCTAAAATTTGGTGGACAGTTGACCAAGAAGAAAGTTTGGAAATCAATCAAGAAAAAGTGCTTTTTGTAAAAGTAGGCACAAATAAAAATGAAGTCAGAACATCAGTGATGGCAACTGATTTTAGAGAGGTTGAATGTGATACAGGAATTGCTATCACATTAACAATTTTTGATAAAGAATTAAGTGATTAATATAAGCAGCAAAAAGTATAAAGTGAATTATGCTGTTGATGCAGGAGTAACAGTTATGTCTGAAAGTTTTGAAAAATTTAAAGCACTGAAAATTAAAACAGACTCAATAGGGCTTGAAAGTACTGAAAACCTATATCAGTATTGGTGTTATCCTGTCAATACAACGCCTATTGGACTAGAAGGGTGTATTTTATACTGTTTTATTGACGGATACGATGAGATGGTATTTGCATCGAATCCAGAAACATGTGTTGATACCAATGTGTATCCTCTTTCAAAGAATTTTGATGATTTTCTGCGTCTGATTCTAGCTTGTGGATCAGCAAATCCAGTTGAACAGATTGGTTGGATGACAAAAGAAAAGTTCGATGAACACTTATTCAACGAATCTCAAAGTCAAACAGAAGAACAGAGAAAAGTGCTTCAAATCATTAAAGAAGAATTTAATTTGCTTCCAATGGAAGATCCGTTTTCATATGTAAAGGGAATACAAAAGGATTTTGATGGTAGCAAAATCGAATACTCAGATGAATATTATGAAATTCTGGGAATAGAAAGATAGGTGAGCCACACTATGAAAAAGACAATGTTTACTATATTCATTATTGCTTTAATCACCTTTGTGATTGACTGGGGTGTAATGGGAGTTAAACTCCTTGACCACAATTATGAAGTTATGACAGAAACATATATTGGTCTAGTTTGCTGGCTGATCATGATTGTATGTGCTTTCTATAAATCTTTTTCTAACAAATGTCCTTATTGTGGAAAATTGAGATTAACAAATGGAGATTATTGTTCATACTGTGGTAAAAAAATCGAAAAACAATAGTTCATACTGAAAAATGCAACAGTTGCGCAATAGTTGGTAGATGCAACCTCTGTTTATCGCTATGATTGAGTTGCGTTAAAGGAGGAATGCATATGAGACTTGCAATAATTACGATTATTTTTTCATTGATTACTATCGTTGGTGGATTGGGGACACTATTTTATCTTCTTTATTTAGTGATCAAAGCTTTGAAAAAATATATTAATTCATCAGATATCAGAAATGAGAAAAAGGATGTGAAAGCATCCTTAGG
>JAFYOL010000167.1 GCA_017560205.1 Erysipelotrichaceae bacterium
AAATGTAAATTCTTTCATTTTGTGTAAATGTGTTGACTTTGTTTCAGAAACAAGATATAATTCTATCATAAACAAAGAGCTGATTCTTCAAGTTCATCAATACTGTGTGTTAAGTTCCTTCCTTACCTATTCCTTCTTTTTCCGTTTTCACACATTGATGCTGAGTAGTCAGCCTTTTTTATTGTGTGCTGCATAGACAATGAAAAAGAGGGTTCCTTTACAAACCCTCTTCGCTTATTCTTTTTTAACTTTTTCCGTCTTCAATCCTGATCTACATCTTTACGCATTGCAGACTATTTAATGAGAACCTTTCATGTCCATTGGGTTATCCTCCACAGACGTACTTTCTTTGATTCATTTATAAGCTTTTTCAGTTTCCTCAACCAGGTCTGTCACACTGATTAGGAAACGACTTAAATTTCTTTCAGAATCTCCTTCATTAGAATTCCTCCAACTTAACATTTTACGGATTTTAGTTTCCTTTAATCAGTTTCTTTACCGATCAGGAAACAACCTAAATTTCTTTTAGAATCTCCTTCATGTTAGTGTCCTCCTAACTCTTTGTTCACTTTTAGTATAATTCAGATTCAATAAAGAAACAGTCTGTTTTTAAAAATTTTTATGTGCTATAATAAATTTGTTGGGAGTCATAAGACTCTTTTTTTATAGACATGATAAAAGGATCTGGTTTAAACCAGATCCTTTGTGTTTTTATACAAGCTGTTTGTACAGGTTGTGATATTCAACTGCACTCAAGTTCCAGCTTACGTCTTTGTTCATGGCATTGATAACCAGCTGATCCCACGCATCACGGTGGAAATAGTAAGTATCCATAGCCAGACGTACTGTACCCATCATTTCATCAGCATTGATGTTTGCGAAACTGAAACCAGTTCCTTCACCAGTGTACTGATTGTATGGCTGTACAGTATCACGCAGACCTCCTGTTTCTCTTACCAGTGGCAGAGATCCATAACGCATTGCGTTCAGCTGAGAAATTCCGCATGGTTCAAATGCAGAAGGCATCAGGAACAGGTCAGAACCTGCATAGATTCTGTGTGCCAGTGCTTCATTGTATCCGCAATAGAATACAGCACGACGACGATACTGATGTTCCATACCCTTCAGAGCATTTTCAATACCCTTATCTCCGCTGCCCAGAACAACGAACTGTACATCACCGCTCATCAAATCATGGAGTCGGTTGATGACCATATCCATACCCTTCTGAGGAGTCAGACGAGATACCAGACCAATCAGCAGAACATCTGGATCTTCACGCAGACCAAGATCTCTCTGCAGAGCAGCCTTGTTTGCAGCCTTACCTACCTTGAAGTTTCCTACATGGTAGTTTTCAGTCAATGTCTTATCAGTTGCAGGATCCCAAACATCCATATCGATACCGTTAACGATACCAGACAGGTCACCCTGACGCATTCTCAGAACATCTTCCATCTTTTCTCCAAAGTATGGAGTCAGAATTTCCTGTGAATATGTAGGTGATACTGTTGTGATCTTATCTGACAGGACAACACCAGCCTTCAGATAGCTGATGCAGTTGTCATGGAAACGCAATGTTCCATTTTCATACCAGTCATATGAAAGTCCGAAATAATCCCACAGTCTTGATGCAGGGTAGATTCCCTGGAACAGCAGGTTGTGGATTGTGTAAACGAACTTCAGATTCTGCATTTCACCATCATAAGGATAGTGAGCTTTGCATACTGCAGGAATCATACCTGTCTGCCAGTCATGGCAATGTACCACTTCAGGCATCCAGCCAACTACTCTGAACATTTCCAGAACAGCCTTATCAAAGAACGCGAAACGTTCTCCATCATCATCATAACCATACAGTGTATCTCTTTCAAAATATCCTGCATGTTCAATGAAATAATAAGGAATACCATCTGCTTCTGTCTTGTAGTAAGTCGCAACAGTATGAATGTTACCGCTGTGAATTTCACATGATCCTACATTTTCGAAGTTAGCACGATCTTTTTCTGCAGTCTTTTTGTACATAGGCAGAACAACACGTACGTCAACTCCGTTTTCCTTCAGAATTTTAGGAAGACTTCCGATAACATCAGCTAATCCACCAGTTTTAATAAATGGCAGACCTTCTGATGCAGCAAATAATACTCTCATAGCTTCCCCCTGTTAGATTCTGTCAGCGCGCTTTACATAGATTGGCGCATCTGCAGTACCGT
Organism: Erysipelotrichaceae bacterium; assembly: GCA_017560205.1. Taxonomy (GTDB): domain Bacteria; phylum Bacillota_I; class Bacilli_A; order Erysipelotrichales; family Erysipelotrichaceae; genus RGIG1896. The sequence goes on from JAFYOL010000167.1 coordinate 2,211, forward strand.
TCAGTTTCTTTACATGGTTAACGATAGCGTCTTTGTCAACAACTACGTTTTCCAGCTTAGCGTTTTCACCAATGAAGCTGTCAGCAGAGATAATGCAATTCTTGATAACTGCACCCTTCTTAACAACTACATTACGTCCGAGAACGCAGTTTTCAACTGTACCTTCAATGAAGCATCCGTTAGAAATCAAAGAACCTTTTACCTTTGATCCTGGAGCATACTGTGTAGGTGCAGAATCATTTGTCTTAGTCAGAATTGGCCATTCAGGCTTGAAGATTTCTTCAGCAGCAACATGATTAGTCAATTCCATATGGTTGAGGTGGTAAGTTCTCAAAGAGCTTACGCAGCATACTTTGTTAGTCTGCTTGTATCCGCCAACCTTAACTTCATCGCAAACATCACGAACGATGTCCTTCAGCCAGTACAGTGCAGATGTTTCGTCTGCTTTCTTTACCAGTTCGATGAAGAACTTGCGTTCCATTACATAAGTTTCCAGTGACAGTTCAACATTTTTGTTTTTACCGATATTTGGTGCGATTGCAGTTACACGACCTTCTTCATTCAGAGTCAGTGTATCGCATTCCAGACAGTTCTTATCAGCATTTTCCAATGATGAGTAAACAACTGTAATATCATTACCAGCTTCAACATGGTGCTTGATTACTTCACTGTAGTCGCAGCAGTGTACAAAGTAGCTTGGTGCGATTACAACATATGGACACTTAGAAGCTTCAATGAATCTCATGTGTTCCATGAAGTGAGCGATATCATGGTTGTAAACATCGTTTCTGAACTGCTTGTCTGAAGTCAGAAGCTGCAGTTTACCACGCTTAGGGTTGATGTTGTACTGTGAACCACGACCTACATGTTCAAACAGCTGACGTCCGCCGTAACGAGTATAAACCTGGATATTCTGAATACCAGAGTTTGTCATGTTTGACAGAACAAAGTCAATCATACGGAAACGCCCGAGGAATGAGAGCGCCGCAACTGGACGATAGTCAGTAAGACCACCAACAGTTACATCAGAATTTTCAAAATTAACGATACCTAATGCTTCGTACATCTTGCTTACCCCTCTTTCTTTGCATTCTTATAAGTGATCAGATCAATCTTATCACTATTTTCATGCCCAAGTTCTACACCTTCAGGAATGATTGTGTTTTCCTGAACAAGGCAACGCACCAGTTTAGCACCAGCCTTAACAACACAGTTAGGCATTACAACAGAGTCAATAACCTGTGCGCCTTCTTCAACTTTAACGTTAGTGAAAAGTACTGAATTCTTAACTTCACCATCAACAACGCATCCTTCAGTGATGTATGCATTGTCAACAACGCCGTTAGCACCAATGAACTGTGGCAGTTCGTTAACGTCTTCAGTATAAATCTTCCATGATGGATCAGCCAGATCAAGAATATTTTCTGGATTCAACAGGTCCATATTTGCTTCCCACAGAGAATCGATAGTTCCTACATCTTTCCAGTAACCTTCGAAACGATATGCCAGACACTTCTTGCCAGTGTTCAGCAGTGCAGGAATGATGTCCTTACCAAAGTCATGGTTAGAATCAGCCTTCTGATCATCTTCAACCAGGTACTGACGCAGTACATCGTAGCTGAAAATGTAGATACCCATAGATGCCAGATTGCTCTTTGGCTGAGCTGGCTTTTCTTCGAATTCAACGATGATATCTTCTTCGTTTGTATTCATGATACCGAAACGGCTAGCTTCCTTCAGAGGAACTTCCATTACAGCGATTGTGCAGTCTGCATTAGCTGCCTTGTGTGCAGCCAGCATCTTTGCATAGTCCATCTTATAGATGTGGTCCCCAGACAGAATCAAAACATAATCTGCTTCATTCTGATCCAGGAAGTCGATGTTCTGAGTAATTGCATCAGCTGTACCACGGTAAAGACCGAAACCTGTATCGTCTTTTTCACGTGGTGGCAGTACAAATACACCAGCATCCTTTGCATCCAGACCCCAGTTCTGGTCCTTAGATACATAAGAGTTCAGAAGTACGCTTTCGTACTGTGTCAGGACACCAACTACAGAAATATCTGAGTTAGCGCAGTTACTGAGCGGAAAGTCGATGATACGATATTTACCGCCGAAGTAGACAGCTGGCTTGGCAACCTTTTTAGTCAGGTCATAAAGACGGCTTCCGCGTCCTCCAGCCAGAATCATTGCAACCATATTATCTTTTTTCATAATGTTGACCCCCATTTCAAAAAAATAACGGTAATGTTCCTCTCATATTATACATCATCCAGAATGGAAATGCATTAATCAAACACAAGTTTTTTAAGCGCTTTCAGAACTTTTGACAAATACTGGATATAATCAACAAACTTCCTATTAAAAAGCCTTCCTTTCGGAAGGTTTTTCTTAAATTTTGACGGATACATATCCTTTTTCATTCATTGCAGCTTCAAAGAATTCAGCTTTTTCTTTCTTCATCCATGAAGCTATGATACTTGTCGGAAACATCAGCAGTTTCTTATTGTAGAGTGTTACATTGGAATTATAAAAGCGTCTTGCAGCCTGAAGATGATCTTCACAATCCACAATCGAATCTTGAAACTGTCTGAAAAGATCACTAGCCTTCAAATCAGGGTAGCTTTCAGCCAACGCGATCAAACGACTCTTCAACTGATTCATCTGTTCATTGGCATTACTCAACTGCTGCAAAGACATTGCTTTTCTGATTTTTGTGACCTGCTGCAGCACTTCACTTTCATGCTTCACGTACCCTTTTACGCTTTCCTGCATATTTGTTAAAATCGCATAACGTTTTGACAAAGCGACATCAATTCCACTTTTCGACTCTTCCACCTTCATCGCTGCATACACAATTGAATTGTGCATCATCACAAGATAAACAAGAACTAAAGCGATTAAAATTATAATGTATTGCATGTCGTTTCACACTCCTTTGCGACAAGTTCGATGATTCCTTTGATCGTATCGATTTCTGCCTGGTGTTCGGCAATTCTGTACTCATTCACTTTTTCAAACAGATTAAGCACAAAGTGATCCTTTCGGCTGTCAATCGCGATATGAAGCTGACCACAGACAAACCCAAACAGACATCTTCCCTCATAACGACGTTCAATTTCATAGAGTTTTTCCATGAAATGAGGTGTTAAAAGATAAAACGCCTCTTCTCCATTACTGGTATAAATACTGAACTTCTGATTGAATTCCTCTGATTCAACACTGACTTTCTCAATTTCCGGCATCTCTGACCAGAATGGTCTAGGATTTCCATTATCCAGAAATTCTTTTTCACGCACAACTGTCCAACCAGTAAATTCTTTCTTCAAATTCACTTTCAGATACAGCCCTTGAAAACGAGTAACGACATGTGTATGTTTCCCGCTTCGCACAACATCCTCAACTTTAATGTCACTGCATTCAAAGGCAACATCTTTGTATTTTCCCGCAATATAATCATCAGAATAAAAACGATCATACAAACGCACAAGATGACCTGATGCAATTTCTTCTTTACTGAATCCTTCTTCAAAGTTCAGCGTAACATCATAGAATTCATTTTCCAGCAGAGACCTTAAAAAGATATCTTTATACGCCAGATGATATTTTTTCTCTGCATTGCCCAACACAACAAGAACTATTGGCAGACCACCAAATCCTCCAAACATCAGAACCGGCATTCGATCAGTAGACGGTATCATAAGAAGCAGAAACAGTACCAGCAACGCGCCAATCAGCGCAATTAAAAACTGCTTTACACCCTTTTGACGAACCTGTTCAATCTGCTCAGACATACCATCACTCCTTTTCCACATTTTACCATAAGAAAAGAGAATCACCAACTAGTGATTCCCTATGATTTCATTGATTAAAATTGTCAGTTCTTCTATATTTTTACGCTGTTTACCAAGTGTTTTTTCATTGACTTCACTGAACAGACCTGGCTGAAAGAAGCTCTTTGGCTGATTGATTGCCGCATGCACCTGACCATCCACAATTCCCATCCAGATCTGACGATGAAATTTCTGATGAAGATGAATCAGTTTCTTCATATTTTCCTCATTCAGCACTTCTTTGACAAGCTGCTCATCATCTGAATATACATGCATTGCTTCATCAAACCAGGAAATACCGGTCTTTATCTGTTTTAAATCCACGTTCCAGATACTGAACAGATTTTCATGCTGTTCCATATGAAGATTTTCCGGTGTACGAATCTGAATTGTTCCTTTTGTTTTCTGTTTTAAGTCACAAATCACATACAATCCATGAAACCAGGCACTAGGACCTTCTATACGTTCTTTCCCTTGAACATCCAGTTCACATACCGTAAAATTCAGTCCATCTTTAGAACCTTGAATTGTATTTTTGGCAAACACATAAATAACGTTCGGTAAAACGCCCCAGTCTTTTACTTCTGCTGCACCAAAAACACCGGATTCATCGAATGACAATTGATAGGTGTTGTCCTCAAAAATTTCATGATAGAACGTATTTCTGAAGCTTTCCTGATAAGCATCTCTTAAATACTTGGTAATCACAGCACCAATCAACAGACAAACCAGAGAAAAAAGACGGAATGTTTTCAGAGTAGAACGATCATGAGAAAGTGCGTAAACAAAAAATCCTGCAGCTGCCATTATCGCAAGAATCCAGATAAAAATTGACAGAAACAAAGTTCTCTTTCTCTTTTTTTCAAGACGTTCAAACATCATCATCACCTAATTTCATTATATAAGAAAGAAAAAGAATCATCAATTACTTGATGATTCCTGTAATGCTTACAACAACTGCATTGTCTGGGTCAATCATTTCAATCTGATTTTCTGGAAGTGGAACTTTTTCATCTGTTACCAGTTCAACTTTTTCAATACGTCCTTTTAAACGTTCATCATTGTTCAGATTTCCATTTCTGATCAGACCATTTCCACCAACACCAAAGAACTCTTCAGCCAGTGAGCGATTAATCACAAACTCAATAACACTCTTGTCATTTGCGTGATAACATCCATCAATCGTATGGCTGTCTGACTTGGCATCAATCTTAACAACAGGCAGAACAATACCTGTATCCAATGTAATATAATAACGTGTGCCAATTGGCCCAAATACACTTCCCAGGGCAACTCCGATAAAACCTTCTTCATCGTAAGTCAGTCCTGTTGTCTCATCGACTGTAATATGTTCTTCAATGAACTTATACTGACGAGATGACTTGGAAGTAATCGTACTGATTGGCATATATGTTTTCACTGAGCTGTACGAACAAGCAGGTACTTCTTCAGCGATATATTCTTTTTCATATTCGTCAAGATTCTCAATACTGAATTCTTCTGGGGTAAACCCTGTACAGAAGAGAAAACTCAGCACCAGAATCAGACAAACGATAACTTTATTTCTCATAACTACCTCTTTTGCGCGCACATTGTATCAGATTTCTTTTGAAGATGCAAATTTTATAAGCGTTTTCATCAAAAATCACACAGGTTCACACATTATTCAGCCTTAAAATAAGCCATAACCTCACTAATAAAATACAAAGATCCTGTAATCAGTACAGTCCCTTCCTTCTTTGATTGAGCCATTTTAATCGCCTGTTTCCAGTCTTTTTCTTTTTTCACTGGATAGGACAAAACAAGATCATCCACGTGCATAGCACGATAAAAATCAAATTCAGTCAGAATAAACTCATCCGCAAAATCATGCAATGTCTTAATCATCTCTTCCTTGTCTTTGTCTTTCAGACAGGCAAACACAACTGCCAGTGGTCGCGGCAAAGATGATGCACTTTCTTTTAATGCTTTGATTCCATGGGCATTATGTGCTCCATCCACAATCGTCAGCGGATCTGTGCATACAACATCAAATCGTCCTGCCCAATGGGCTTTTTTTATTCCCTGAATCAGCTGAGTATCCGTGATATTCAACAGATTTCTATCTCTGCACTGCAGCAGTGTTTCAATTGCTGTACAGGCATTGGATACCTGATAACTTGCAAGGGAAGACAATTCATATTGCTGATTTTGATACTCAAAAGATAAGGGTGAACTTGTCAGAATCTTGGATTCTTTTACACTCACAAACTCAGCTCTCTTGTTTTCAGCAGCATTTCGAATCACTTCAACACATCCCAGCTTCTTCTCACCGCAGATGACAAGACCATTTTCTTTAATGATTCCTGCCTTTTCGTAGGCGATCTTTTCTTCTGTATCCCCTAAGCGTTCCATATGGTCCAGACCAATCGAAACGATGACACTGACTAATGGATTTTGAATGACGTTAGTGCTGTCCAAACGTCCTCCTAGTCCTGCTTCCAGAATGACGATGTCTGTTTTCTGTTCAACAAACCAGATGGATGCCAGATCCAGATCCATTTCAAACATGCTCAAATGATAGCTTTCCCATTTCTCTTTGTTCTGGTTGCAGATTCTTAAAAAGTCAGATTGTGGAATCTGTGTTCCATTCATGCGGATACGATCTTCATGTTCATATAGATGAGGAGATGTAAACGTACCTACTTTATATCCCGCTTCCACCAGACAGCTTGCCAGCATGGATACAGTTGAACCTTTCCCGTTTGTCCCTGCAACATGAAGGATACGCAATTGATCCAGATGATTTTCATTTTCATTCAGGTATCGCTGAAATGAATCAAATCCTATTTCTTTATTGCGCTGTGATGTAATCCAGTTCACAGCTTCTTCAATACTTAAAAACATATTAACCTCGAATCTGCCAGTCTACTGGCTTGATTCCATGTTGTTTCAAAAACTCATTGCATCGTGAAAATGGTCTGCTTCCATTAAATCCTCTGTAACATGACAAAGGTGACGGATGTGCAGATTCAATGATGAAATGATGTTTGTTGGTAATCAGTTTCTTTTTGCTTCGAGCATTGCTTCCCCACAAAATGAACACCAGCGGTTCTTTCTTTTCATTGAGTTTCATGATTGTATGATCCGTGAAGGTTTCCCATCCCTTGCCCACATGAGATGCTGCCGCACCCTGTCTTACAGTCATGGTTGTGTTCAACAGGAAGACTCCCTGTCGCGCCCAATCAACCAGACAGCCATGTGTCGGAATTGTACATCCAAGATCCGCCTGCAGTTCTGCATAAATGTTTCTTAAACTTGGTGGAAGGGCAACACCTTTGCGCACACTGAAACACAAGCCATGGGCCTGATTGGGTTCATGATAAGGATCCTGACCTAAAATAACCACCTTGCATGTTTCATAAGGAGTGTACTCAAAAGCATTGAACACATCTTCACGCACAGGATAAATGGTTTTTGTCTTATATTCTTCTTTCAGAAAAGCAGAAAGAGACTGAAAATACTCCTGCTTAAATTCACACTCAAGAAAATCTTTCCATACACATTCATTCATACATTTCACTTCCTATAAACACAATATATCATTTCTATCTATTCATCGTCCAGACAAAATGAAAACTGGGGAAAAACCCCAGTTTACTTAACCACCAACTGTTTCATCCGAAGAGGATGCTTTTTCATCAGTTAATGTCATTTGAATTGATGTCTTATCAACAGTAAAGCTTACAAGTGATGAAGGATTCTGTTCAATGTTGATTGGAATATCATGCTTTCCTGCGCCATAACCCGCAAAGTCAACATACACATTCAAATCTGCCATTGTAATCTTTTCAACATTTGTCAATGTACCATACACTGTTACATTCGCATAGAACGACGCTGTTTCATCTGTTGAAATCTTGAAGTTGCTGGAATAATTGCGATAGTTGATTGGTACATTTTCAATCACTTTCGACACCTTTTCTCCAAGTTTTACATCCATGTTGATGCTGGTAATATTTACCGCATTGACATTACTTGGATATGTAATTCCCTTTACAAACTTCTTGTCACCTGTCAAAGAAGCTGCATCAAATGTAATGACCAGATCATTGATTTTTGCCAGTGTTGTTTCTGGTGCATAAATCGTAATCAGATTGTGATCCAGTGTAATGCTTTCAATAGCCATATCATTTGGAACTTCACCCTGAGGCTCAACAATGACAGGAACTTCTTTCTTAGGACTTGTAATTGGAACTGTTACTTTAACCTTTTCAGGCTTGATATCACATTTTACAGGATTACCATTCTGATCATATGCAACCAGCTGAGCTTCCTGTTCAAACTGTCCAGTCTGACCACCTACGTCAATCAGTGCCTTAACAAACGCTACAGTTGACAATGTATCTTCTGATGCACGAATCGCAACACGAGTTGATTCAAATGAAGGTGTACCTAATGCATAGATATTTTCCAGTTTCGCAGTATTGATAAAATCATAACCAATTGAATAGTTCTGAGTGACCTTTTCCTTAATCGTAACCGTTACATCACTAGGACTTACTGTAGCACGAATACCACTGATAAAATCCTTTGCCTGCAGTTTTACAGTATGTGTACCACTGGACAGGTTGCTTAAATCCGCAACGATGGAATAGTTGGATGAAGAAGTCTGCATCGATAAAGATGAAGCATCCCCAACCAGCACAACATCACAGATTTCATCACTGACTGTAATTTCCCATTTATCCGAGTTGTAGTCAACGACAATCGCCTGATTTGTCAGTGTTGTACTCTGCAGATAAGCAGTTCCAAACAATGAATTCTCATCACTGTAATTGACCATACCAAAAATCATCAAAGCCAACACCAGTGAAATTGCACCACCCATTTTAGGATTAAACAGGAATTTATCGATCGCTGTTGAAAACCAGCGAATCAGATGAAGAATCATACTTTCGACATCTTCATACTTCTTTGTCACTTTACGAGTCTGACTGGCAATCTTTTCCGCAAGCTCCAGTTTATCTTTCGAATTATGTTCAGCCATCAGTATTCACCTCCATCATTTTCCCTTTTTGAATAATCAAACTCAAAAGGAACATCATCAAGTTGTACTGCATGAGAAGTACTGAACTCAAGATCGATGTGTTCAATATTGATTACTTCAGGTTGTTTCTTTTCTGCAGGAACATCATGCTGCTGCCAGTCAACAGATTTCTCTTCTTTTACTTCAGAAGGCTTCTGTGCTTCTACAATTGAAACCACCTTTACAGAATCAGCTTTCTTTTCATCTGTATGTACAGGCTCAACATTCTTTGATTCCTTAATCTCAAGAACCTCAACCTGTTTGTTTTTCTTATGCTTCTGAGGAAGCTTGACATTCATTTCTTCACTTTCCAGAAGATCCAGCGCACTTGGCTCAGCAACCTTCTGCCCCTGTTTCTTTACCGCAAAACGAGAGAAGAAACCAGACTGATCATCTTTGTTTTTCTTCTTTTTGTCCAACGAAGGTTTTTCAATGACATAAACAGACTGACGCGGTGTCTTAGCCTTCTTTTCCTTCACTTCAATTTCTTCATTGCAGACAATTCTCAACAGATAATCACGCAATTCCTTGATATCCACACCACGAATCTTTCCGCTTTCCGCAATGGAAATATTACCTGTTTCTTCTGAAATGACAATGGTTACAGAGTCTGTAATTTCACTGATCCCAATCGCTGCTCTATGACGAGCCCCATAACGATTAGGAAGATCCAGACTAGTTGGAGGGAAATAAGCACTTGCACAAGCCAGACGGTCACCCTGAATAATAACAGCACCATCATGAAGCGGCGTACTTGTGACAAAGATTGAAGTCAAAAGTTCTGTTGTTACAATTGAATTCAAAACAGTACCTGTGCTGACATAATCAGCCAGTGACTGCCCCTGTTCCAATGTAATCAAAGCACCTGTCTGATCCTTAGACAGAATCATGACAGACTTGACAATTTCATTCACCAGATGTTCTTTTTCATTTCCTGAAAGCGTAGAAATCTTAGAGAACATGTTGCTCTTACCAAGACGTTCCAGAATACCACGGATTTCCGGCTGGAAAATAATGATAACCGCAACAAATCCCCAGCTGACAAACATATCCGCCAGCCACCCTACAGCCTGCAGACCAAACAGATTCGCAAAGAACTTTGCAGCTAAAATCAGAATAATACCTTTAAATATTTGAACTGTCCTTGTGTTGTTGCGGACAAATTTAAGTGCGTAATAGATAAGAAACCAAAGCACCAGAATATCTACAATATTGCTGGTCCAGTTGAATATTTCACGCCATGCCTGATTTGTAAACATGATTTACGCCTCCTTCAGTACATCTTATTATACCATACTGTTCAGCAAGCGAAAACAAGCAGTTTGAAATTTCATTCCGGTTGCAGTGTTACTGAGATGCCATTTTCATTGACTTCGATCTCATCAATCTTTTTGCTGATCACAAGACCGCTCCACATTTCATTGACTTTCTCATTCATGATTTCCAACAAAGACTGCGGAACATCAATAACACCTGCATTGCATGCTGTCACATCAATTGATTCAGAACTCAATTTTGCTTTACAGCTGACCTCTGTTCCTTTTAAAGCAGGCAGAAAGAATTCAATCAATTCATGATCAACTCGACTTCTTACTTCCTCAATGATTCTTTCTGTTACATCAACACTCAACTCAACTGTACCATCTTCATAAAACTGCACTTCGGCATGCTCCAATAGAGAAAGATTCTCACTGAGAAAGTTCACTGTCGCATTTTCATCAAGCAATACTTTATTCTTTGCATTTTCCACATAAGGAACAGGATCATATTTGATATCTTCTTCAATTCTGCGATTTAAATCAATCTGGTCCTTAATCAATACCATAACCAGGGCAATACAGACCCACAGACCACATAAAATCATTTTTTCCAGCGTTTTCATCAAGACCTTCCTTTCGATTCTATTGAAACTTTGACAACTTTTCGGTAAACTGTACGTATTGCATGAATCAAGGAGCTTTTATGGAAAAAGAACTCACACAAGTACAAATCAACGGTAAACAGATTACCATTATTGGAACTGCTCATGTATCACGCCATTCTGCTGAAGAAGTAAAGGAAATTATTGAAACACTTCAGCCAGACTGTGTCTGCATTGAATTGGACGATCAGCGATTCCAGAATTTAAAAAACCCTAAGAAATTCTCTGACATGGACATTGTTCAGGTCATTAAGGATAAGAAAGTCGGTTCTCTTTTAGTCAACATCATTCTTTCGTCCTTCCAGAAACGTGCTGCAGATAAACTGAATGCTTCAGCAGGTATGGAAATGATGACAGGCATCAAATGCGCTGAAGAGCTTGGATGCGAACTGAAAATGATCGACAGAAACATTCAGACAACCTTCACTCGCATCTGGCGCTCACATTCCCTTATACAGAAGTGTAAACTGTTGACCAATCTGATTATGTCAGTTTTTGACGATGAAGAAATCAGTGAAGAAGATATCGAAAATCTGAAACAGTCGGATATGCTGGATGCAGCATTGAAGGAAGTTTCTAAAGAATTCCCGGTTGTTGCCCGTGTACTGGTCCACGAACGTGATGAAGTTCTGGCACAGAACATGAAAGCAGCCCCTGGAACCAACATTGTTGCGGTTGTCGGAGCTGCTCATGTACCTGGCATCTTAAAAGCAATCCATAAAGATATTGATGTGGATGAACTGTGTTCAGTTCCGGAAAAGACACTCTTATCAAAGATTTCTGGATGGATTATTCCTGCATTTATTGTAGGTCTGATTGGCTACACATTAATGCAGAGCACACAGATGGGACTTCAGCAGATTAAATCATGGTTCTTATGGAACGGTCTGCTCAGTGCATTTGGTACTCTGTTGTGCTCATCACATCCATTGACTGTGTTGACTGCACTGGTTGCTGCACCATTCACATCACTTAACCCGCTTTTAGCTGCAGGATGGTTTGCAGGACTCACTGAAGCTGTATTAAGAAAACCTAAAGTCAGTGACTTCAGCAATCTGTCTGAAGATGTCGCAACATTTAAAGGTTTCTACAAGAATCGTGTCACTCATATTCTTATGGTTGTGATCATGGCAAATATCTTCAGTTCAATTGCAACGATCATCAGTGGTCTGGATATCGTTAAAACATTCTTCTCTGCATTATAAAAGGCACATAAATTGATATGTACCCAGTTTCCTGGACACATAGATTTATGAATTAGGCACACATGGATGCTTCCCTGTATTTTGCAGGAGGCATCCATTTTGTTTTTGCCTGAATTCGTTCGTTA
>JAFYOL010000168.1 GCA_017560205.1 Erysipelotrichaceae bacterium
CTTTGTTTTATACGATGCTTGGACAAAAGGAAGAGAAGCTGGAAAAAGAGAAAGTGGAAGCATATGCAGCAAAAGTGAAATATGATTCTGCTGTAACTGAATTGAGTCTGCTTGAAGAAGACCTTCAGCATATGGAAGCGAAGCTTGGTGATATCATCGCTGATGAACAGAAGTACAATGCTTTGCTTGAGGAAAAAACAGAAGCGATCAAAGTGACTGGTTCCATAGATGCAGAAAGAATCTTTCAGCTTGAAGAACAGATTGCTGAACAGAAAAATTATAAGAAGGAAATCAAAGAAGCTCTTTCTGCAGGTACACTTGCATTGGGGACTGCACTCAGTATTCTTTCCAGTCTGGACAATGCTCAGGCATGGGGGACTTATGATTTAATGAGTCGTGGTATGATGGCTGGGATGGTGAAGCATAGTTATTTGGATGAAGCTCAAAGTAAAGTCATTACACTTCAAAGTCAATTAAGAAAACTGAAAACAGAACTTGCGGATGTTACAATCTACGCAGAAATGAAGGTGAATGTTGAAGGGTTTCTTCGCTTTGCGGATTGCTTCTATGATGGTCTGTTTCTGGATTGGGCGGTTTTGGATAAAATCGGTCAATCTAAATCCAGTGTTCAAAGTGTCAAAACACAGATTGAAAACATATTATCAAAACTGCACAGAATGGAGATGTCTGTTGATCAGATGATTCAACAGCTGGAATTGGAAAGAGACAACGTTGTAAAGGAAGCAATCTTGTAAAGAAGAGACAAGAAGGCGGATATTCCAAAAAGGATGGTGGGAAAATGAAGAAGAAATCGATGATATTTTCAACTTTCTTATTGATGTTATGTGTTTTGTATATTGTTCTCTATCATATGTACTTGGTTGATTGGATGAGTCGTACGTTTAATACAGTTTTGATTCTGAGAATGTATTCCATAGCTTGGATCGTTGGGTCTGTGTCTTTTGGTTTTACATTTTCGCATCTTGCGATAAAAGAACATCAACTTTTTCATTCCAGATTCATTGCTTTGATCGTGTTTGGGATTGTTGTTTATTCTGTCATGACGTGCATTTTCTATTTTCCGTTAGCCAATGTTCTGTTAAAGAATCCTGGGAATTTTTCGATTTTCTACTTTTTGATGGGACTTATATCCGAGTGTTGTTTTAGATAAGATATAATAAAAAGCAATCTGAACATCTTATGATAAGTGTGATGCAGGTTGCTTTTTTGGTTGTTGAGATAAAAAAAGAAGCATTACTGCTTCAGAATTTCTAAACATTCAATCAGTGATTTAACACACAGAACACCTTCTTCTGGTGTTTCGTTGTTTCTCATCAGCCATACGGGTACAATCTTGGAATTCTGTGCTCCCACGACATCGTTTGACAAGGAATCACCAATGTGAATTACTTCTTCAGGTTTGAGGTTTGCGACTGACAAAGCCTTTTCAAATAATTCTTTTTTTGGTTTATAGGCTTTTACATCATCTGAAGAAATAATTTCAGTGCACTTTAAAGAATGATGATTCAATGTCTTTTCAACAAAATCTTTGCCGTTGTTTGTCAAAACATAGATTGGAAGTGGGCATTGTTTAAAAAATTCGACTGCATCTTCATAAACAGGTGTATTTTCCCAGAACTGATGAACAAGATTCTTGATTACATCATGGTTTAAAGTGAATCCATATTCGTTTGTCAGAATTTCCAGCTGTTCATCAATGATTTCATCTTCAGTTTTATATGAATCCAAGTAGTAGCTTTCTTCGCGTTCTACTCGTGTTTTATAGAAGAATTTAAGAATATCTTTATCAGACTCAAAATCGGAATGTTGTTTTACCAGAGAAACGATTTCATTCATTTCATTTCCACTCTGGTAAACCGTGGTGCCTGTGTAATCAATAAATACTGCTTTGATCATATGAAACCTCAAATTGAAAATAGAGAGCACTCGTGCCCTCAACAATTAAATTATAGCACAGATAAAATTTGAAAAACAGACTGTTTATATCCTGTATATTGGATATACTGTAAGTGAACAAAGAGTTAGGAGGACACTAACGATGAAGGAGATCTTAAAAGAAATTTAAGCTGTTTCCTGATCAGCGAAGAGACTGATTAAAGGAAACTAAAAATCCATGAAGTCGTAAAATTAGGAAGAATTCTAATGAAGGAGATTCTGCTGGAATATTAAGTCGTTTCCTGACCAGAAAAGTTGGTTGAGGAAACTGAAAATAATGAATACGAAGAGCTCAAGTAAAATTGAGCTCTTTTTGTTATATCGAAGGATGATTCAGACAATATTCACGTAGAATCAGTAATATTTCTACAAATCAGGGTTCAAATTATATATAATAGATGCATGAGTAAACGAGATATGATATTGGATGAAGCATTCAAGTTATTCTTTGAAAAAGGATATTATGGACTTGGATTGCAGGAGCTTTTAAAACGTTGTGATATTCCGAAGGGTAGTTTTTACTACTATTTTCCTGATGGAAAGAATCAGTTGCTTTATGAGGTGATTGAAAGAACCTATACATACATGGAGTCGTATATTGTAAATCATTTGTTGATTGAAGATAATGCTGCTGATTCATTTGTGAAGATGGTGGATCATCATATCGCAACAATTGAAGGTAGAAAGTATACTGCATCGTTGATGCTGACAAGACTTTCAATCGAATCTTTGCATCTCAATTCTGAAGCTCATCAAATCTGTAAAAATGTTTATGAACGATGGCAGAATGTGTATTATGAAAAACTGATGCAGTATGGTTATTCTGAATCTGTTGCACGACAAAAAGCACAGGCTTTATTTGCGCTGATTCATGGCTCATTGATTTCATCTTTTGTAAAACAGAGCAATGAAGATCTGATTCTGATTCGAGAAGAAGTAAGAAATATTTTAAGCTAATACCCTTTACAGGGTATTTTTTATTAGGTTGTGCTCGTTAATTTTTTAACAAGATGTGAGTATCTGGATTGCAATTGTGATAGAATTGTGAAATAATGTAGTAGACCGTTCGTCTAGTAAGGGAGGAAATAAGATGAAACGTTTAATCACATTGCTGTTATGTGGATTAATGATGTTAGCAGGTTGTGCTTCTCAGCCAACAACTACACCTGATCCAGTAGCAAAAATGACTCCTGGTACTTATACTTCAGTGGGTACAGGTTTTAAGGGTGACATCACTGTTGATGTGACTGTAACTGAAGATGCAATTACTGAAATTAAGGTAGTTGATGCACACGAAACTTATGGTATCGGTGAAGCAGCTATGCCTGTTATGATCGAACATATGCTGGAATACCAGACATATTCAGTTGATCTGGTATCTGGTGCAACTGTTACATCTGCTGGTTTCAGAACAGCTGTTAAGGATGCTCTGACTCAGGCTGGTGCTGATATGTCTAAATTCGGTGCTAATCCAGTAAAGGGTGACAAGACTGAAGAAACAATCGACTGCGACATCGTTGTAGTTGGTGCTGGTGGATCTGGTATGATGGCTGCTTACTATGCTGCTAAAGAAGGATTCAATGTAGTAATTATCGAAAAGACTCCACTGGTTGGTGGTGCTTCTGCTATGGCTGGTGGTTCTATGCTGGGTACTGACAGTGACTGGCAGGATGAACTCGGTTATGAAGACTCTGTAGAAGCTCTGAAAGAACGTCTGATGGCTCAGGGTCATTATCAGAATGACGAAGCTACAGTTGATCTGTACATGAGTTTCCTGGCTGCAAACTTCAACTGGATCGTTGCTGAAGATGGTGGTGCGATGCCTTATAAGAAAACAGGTACTGGTAGCACATTCTCTATGGATGGCAGCGGAACTGGTGTTATGCAGACTCTGAAGGGCAAGATGCTGGATGCTGGTGCAACTCTGTACACTAGCACAAAGGCTGAAGAACTGATCGTTGAAGACGGCGCTGTTGTAGGTGTTAAGGCTTCTGGCGAAAAGGTAAACTACACAATCAATGCTGATGCTGTAATTCTGGCAACTGGTGGTTACGGACATAACCGTGACATCGTTCCTGAAGAATATCTGACTCTGTATCGTTACTCAGGTCATTCAGGACATGATGGTGATGCTCTGACTATGATCGAAGCAGTTGATGGTGCTACTCGTAACATTCCTTGGGTTAACCGTGCTGTTCACAGTATGATTCTGCCAAGTGGTGCTCCTCAGTACACTAACATGGGTTATGTTGTATTCAACAAGATGAGTGGTATCCTGATCAACCAGGATGGTGAAAGAATTGGTGCTGAAGTTGGTAACGACTGGGCTCTGCTGGCTGCAATGGCTGAAAACGAAAGACACTACCTGCTGATGGACCAGGAAAACTATGATGCATTCAACAGCGGTATGTCAGGAAGAGGTATCTTCAACGCTGATGATCCAGCTAAGTGGACTGCTGAAGATTACACAGGTCAGCCATTCTATAAGAAGGGTAACACTCTGGAAGAACTGGCAGCTAAGATCGATGTTCCAGCTGAAGCAATGCAGGCTACAATCGACAAGTTCAACGCAACTGTAAACTCTGGTGCAACTGTTGATGAATATGGCCGTCCATTGAACACAACAATTGCAGAAGATGGTCCTTACTATGCACTGGAAATGTCTGTTCGTTACTCTACATCTCTGGGTGGTATCTGCATCAATGACAACATGCAGGTTCTGAACACTGCTGGTGAAGCTGTTAAGGGTCTGTATGCAGCTGGTGAAGTTGTTGGTGGTGCACAGGGTGACCTGTATCTGCCAAGCTCAACATTCACATGGGCTATGACTTCTGGCGTTCAGGCTGGTAAAGTTGTAACTGCAGATCTGTCTAAATAGTATTTGTAATTCCTAAGGAGTCGTCTTTCTTTCTTCCTTTTGGGCGGCTCCTTATCTTCTCTAAAATATATAAATTTAGGTATTTGCCGTAATGTTGACATACAACTTAATCGGTAATAAAAAATAACGCTGTAAACAACTATATCGGTAACAATAAAAAGCCTTTGGATAAAGGCTTTTTTACTATTGTTGAGAATAGACTTCGATTTTTTGATATTTACAACTCAATCGGTAATGATTTAGAAAAAAGCTGTTGATCAAGCTGATTCTGCATACAACTATATCGGTAACATATGAAAAAAATTCGA
>JAFYOL010000169.1 GCA_017560205.1 Erysipelotrichaceae bacterium
AACAACTGTACCATCGACATAATCAATGACAGGTTTCATGAATTCAGGACGCAGAAAGTTCTGGTTCCCTACTTCACCACTATGCAGCTTAATCGCAACTTTACCAGGAAGTTCAGAGTTCAGGATTTTCACCATATCAATCATTTTTTCGGGTGAAATTGTTTTTGTGAAATATACTTTGGATTTAGACATAAGAAGCAAGTCCTCCTGACAATATTTTATCTTGAATTAACGGATAATCCAATCCTTACATATCTTTTTTTTCAAGAATTTTGATAGAAGAAATCATGGATACCGCAATGACCACAACACCCAATACAAACCCTCCACTGACTAATGCAAGATCAGACAAATGAAGATTCAACAGCTGAAACAAAGATGAAACAGCAGTTCCTAATGCGACTGGAATAATGACGCCCAGCATCATGAAAATACGTGATTTCTCTGTACCAAAATGATACAGAAATGGAAGCAAGAGTGATAAGTATGTCATTCCGACAAAACAGAACAGAATACTTGTCAACAAACCAAGAAGTGCTCCTTCTGCGATGGTTACTACAACAAAGTTAATCGCAAAGACAGCCACCAGCATCACTGCTCCAAACAGATATTTGGACAAAGCCAGCTGCTTGCGTGTTAAACCTGAGGCAACCATCAGACGCAATGTTGAAGCTTTTTCATCATAGGCAACTGAATTGAGGGCCATCAGCATCGGAATCATCAGAAGCATGCCGCTGAACAGAAAGACATTGTCATTCATGTAGGCAACACCACCGTAAATCGCAATAATCAAGAGATAATTTTTCAGCAGACCTTTGCTGGTCAATAGATCTTTAATCAATAATGCTTTCATCGTTTTTCCTTTCTAGATCGTGCCGCAAACACCATCACATCATCCAGTGTCACAGGATCACTGTTCATATTCAATGCAGCTGATTTAGCCACACAGACTTCAACACCATAGGCATGTTTACGCACCCCTAAAATATCATTCGAATTGAATTTTTTCGCTTCATCCTCACTGCATCTGACAAGCACATATTTTGCAAGCAGATCATCCTTTGATTCAGAAAGCAGTACATGACCACCTGAAATAAAAGTAATCATATCCGCAATCTTTTCAATATCAGAAAGAATATGAGAACTCATCAGAATGGAATGTTTTCCATCCGATACAAAATCATAGAATACATCCAGAAGTTCATCACGTGCAACAGGATCCAGACCGCTTGTTGCCTCATCCAGAATCAACAATTTTGGATGATGTGCCAATGCTGTAAAGATATTCAGTTTCATCTTCATCCCTTTTGAAAATTCCTTGATTTTCTTATCCATGGATAAATGATGTTGACGACATAAGTCCATAAAATAATCATGATCCCATTTTTTATAAAGTGCCTTGGAAATCATTTCAATGTCCTTGATTGTTAAAAGATCACTGTAGCTGTTTTCATCAAAGACAACACCAATATCCTGTCTTTCTTCAAAAGATAAAGTGTCTTTTTCCTTGCCGAAAAGATAGATTTTCCCTTCATGATGAATCGTTGATAAAATTGCTGACAGACAAGTTGTCTTACCTGCACCGTTTTCACCAATCAGCCCCATAATCATTCCTTCAGGAATTTCAAAAGAAACATCATTCAATGAGAAATCATGATAATGTTTGGATACATGTTCAAGTTTAAGCATTTAAAATCCTCGCTTTCTTAATTCAAGGTACACATCATCTGCACTCAAATCCAATGCCTTCGCAGCTTCAATCACCAGATTCATGGCATCATTCAATTGACGATGATGTTCCTGAATAATGGAATCAACTGGACGACCACTCACAAAACAACCTTTGCCGACAACTGAAGTAATAAATCCTTCTTTTTCAAGTTCTTCATAAGCACGTTTTGTCGTGATGACACTGATACGCAGTTCACTGGCTAAAGCACGCATGGAAGGAAGCGGCTGATTGGCCACAAGTGTACCATTCATAATCTGTACTTTTATCTGTTTCACAATCTGAAGATAGATTGGATCTTTGTCTTGATGAGAATATTGAATCTGCATAACTACCTCCATACTGTATATATACAGTATATACACTTTAGTTTAAAAACACAATGAAAAAAGAGAGTGAATTCACCAATGTCATTAAGTTAAGACATTGAACATCAGATGGGTACAGATAAAATGTACCCGTCTTTTTTTATTTTTCTGAGATAATGTTGTTGACATGACAGAAGATTTGTGTGGCCTATTATTTA
>JAFYOL010000170.1 GCA_017560205.1 Erysipelotrichaceae bacterium
ATAACTTGTATGTGATAAACTTTTGGTGTCTTTCATAGACAAACCTCCTTCTTATTTTGTTGTTAGCTGCCAGGCCAACTTCATTATATCGAAGGAGGTTTGTTTCTTTATCAGTAAAACGTCTATTACCACGCGCATAGCACGTGGTATTTTTACAATAAGTAAAAAGACAGAGAATCAACTCTCTGTCTTTTCTTTAAATGATTCCAAATAAAATACATCCAATCGTATTAATCGCAAAATTAGCACACATATGAACTAACCATGATGGATAGATATGACCACATCGATCATTCAACGCATTAAAAATCAGACCACCGATAAACAATCCCAGCATCGCCAGTACATAAATCATTGGATGAAACCAGGTTAAGGTCATTCCTACATGATAAAAGGCAAACAGAAATGCACTGAGTCCATACGCAATTACTGGCTTCACTTCATTTTTTAATAAGATAAACGCATATCCTCGAAAGAAGAACTCTTCTAAAAGTGAATTCACAAAAGAGATATACAATGCAACCACTAGGAAATTCTCTACACTGACTCCTACATTTTCCAGCAATGCATCTTTAATCGTATTTAAATCAATGAAGCTTCTAAAAATGAAGTAAGCAGCAAGTATGATGATATACACACCAGCACCTAACCCCAATGCCAACAGAAAGTCTTTTTTCTTTGGCTGAAACAATTGTCTGATTTTAGGAATATCTTTCTTATACATCAGAAAGTACAGCATTGGTACAATCATAAACATCATGATTTTCAACAAGGATCGAGGACCATAGCTTAAATCAAGAAATGTATCCATCAATGTCATTACCAAAGCACAAAACAGAACACTTCCTATCAAGACCCATTTTTTCTTCATGATCATCTCATCTCCATTTCATGATTCAATCTTATCACAATTAAATTCAATAGTGGTATAATGTGAACATATGAAAGTGAGTGATCAGCATGAGTGAATGGAAAGAAATCAGCTTACATGATATTAAAGGAATTAAAATAGGACATGCACAGGATGAGGAACATGCAACAGGTGTCAGTGTTATCCTTTGTGATAAAAAGGCAGTCTGTGGTGTTGATATCCGAGGTGGTGGACCTGCAAGCAGAGAAACTCAGCTTTTGAATCCTACTAAATCTAATGATGGTGTCAATGCCGTGTTCTTAAGCGGTGGAAGTGCTTATGGACTGGATTGTGCTGGAGGCATCATGAAATATCTTGAACGCCAGGGTAAAGGTGTCAAGGTTGGCAAGTCGATTGTACCGATTGTGGTAGGTTCATGTATTTTCGATTTAGGTTGTGTTGATGGCTCTGTACGACCTGATGCTGATATGGGATATGCAGCCTGTGTGAATGCTGAAAAGAACATGGAACGCAATGGAAATGTAGGCGGTGGCATGGGTGCTACTGTCGGCAAGATGCATGGTGATGGAAGTGCCATGAAATCCGGATTGGGCTGTTATGCAGTACAGGCAGGTTCTGTTCAGGTAGGGGCTATGGTTGTCGTGAATGCCATTGGTGATGTGTACGAAATGGATTCCAACAAACAACTGGCAGGACTCTTGGATAAGAAAAAAGAAAAGATGCTCAACAGTGAAGTTGAAGCCGTAAAGCTCCTTCAGATGATGAACATGTTTGGTTTGAACACAACGATTGCGGCAATTGTCACTAATGCAGATCTTAGTAAATCAGAAATGAACAAAGTCGCAGAAATGGCTTCAAATGGTATGGCACGTACAATTCGACCTATCAATACATCCATGGATGGTGACAGTGTCTATGCTTTGTGTACAGGCAAAGTCAAATCAAGTGCTGATGTTGTCGGTACTCTTGCAGCACATGCCCTGGCAAAGGCAATCAATCGTGCAGTTTTAGAAACTACAGAAATGTATGGATATAAATCAGCACAAAGTTTTATCAATAAATAATTATTTATATTGATAATCGTTATTATAAATTGTTAAATTATTCTATATTAAAGGATTAGTGATAGTTCATCTCTATCACTTTCTTTTATACAAGAAAATCTTTATGTTTTTTGAAAGAAGGGATATTATGCATCATTCTGTCTTAGATTGTCTTAAAAAATATGGTATTCAGGCAGACCTTCATTACCTTGAAACTTCTAGTCCACATAGTTTTACAACGGATATGAAGAATGGAATTCTTCAGCTTTATATCAATCCATCCAAATATC
>JAFYOL010000017.1 GCA_017560205.1 Erysipelotrichaceae bacterium
CTGAAGCGTATACTGACTGAAAGACGCTGATGTTTTTTCATTAAACTGATTTAATCCATTCAACGCATTCAAATACCCTTTTTCCACAAAATATTGTTCTTCTTCGGAACTATATTTGTTTTGATTGTTTGATTGTGGATTATCCTCTTTTTGGCTATCAGTTGAATGATCCTGTATCTTAAGAATCGTACGAATCAGTTCTATATCTGATGTGTTTTGTAAAATCTTGTATTCTTCTGTATTTCTCCAAACCACTATGCCATCATTGAAAAATGAAAACTCATAAAGATTCTTATCAATCGTAACCTCCCATTGTTTTTTTGCCGCAAATGTTCCACCGATATAATCGATTCCCGAAAAGTACTCAGTTAACAAAGCAGCACTTTCACCTGAAACTACAGCATATTCAGCTTTTTCGTTTTCCTTCACTTGATAAACTGTGAATTGTGATATTGAATCACTAAACAATTCAACAGAAAACAACACGCTAATTCCCGTAATTATGCCAAACACGAAGACAACAATCAGTTTTCCAACTTTGTTACGTCCAGTATCAAATACATTTCTAATTCGCATTTTAAAATCATCGGAACTGAACTGAGTTGTGAATGCTTCTTTAGAAAAACGTGTCTTGCACACCATATCTAAAAGTGTTTGTGCATAAATCTGTTTTTTTTCTTCATCTGCATTTTTCAGAACTTCTTCATCACATGCCATTTCCAGATCCTTTGATAACTGTTTTTCCATCAGATATACGATTGGATTAAACCAATGAATGCATTTTGCAAGCAGCATTAAAAATTTCATAAGTAAATCCTTTTTCTGATAATGCATCATTTCATGTTCAATCATCATATCAAGATGAGGATGATCAACAATGTCAGCAGGAAGTGCAATCACTGGATGAACTAGTCCTGTCAACAAAGGTGAATCCACCAGATCACTCATAATCCAAGGAACTTCTTTTCCCCCTATTCTTTGGCCACTCATCAAAAGAAGACGATGGAACCAAAAGAATGTAAACAATTGAAATGCAGCTAGAATCAAAGAAATTGAAATAAAAGAAAAACCAGTTAAATCAACAAGTGAAAGCTGCTTAAATACGTTAGATATCGAATAGCTTGTCTTATCTTGAGTACTCTGCTGAGGGACCACTATTTCCAATGATTCATTTTCATTAGAATCTTCATGATTGATGATAATTTCAACTTCATTCAATACAGTTCCTGAAATCAGCGGTTCTACATATTCTGTTTCAACCTTTAATTCATGAGTAATGTTTGGAATTGAAATATCTACAGGAATAAGAAGAAACAGAATCAGGACAATCCATAAAGTTCGAAACATTGAGTAACGATATTGCTTCAAAACAGGTCGTAGCCATTGAATAATCAGAAACAAAAAAGATGCAATGACTGAATTTTGAAGAACGCGCATCAACAAATCCGTCATACCTATTTCCCCTTTCGATCAATGATGGCCTGAATTTCCTCTAAGTCTTTCTGTGTCATGCCTTCTACTTCTGCAAAATGTGCAAGAAAGGAAGAGATGCTTCCACGATAAAATCTCTTGAGCATATCGTTTGATAAATCATGAGAATAATCTTTCTGAGACAGCAAAGGCGAATACAGCTTCGTTCTGCCTTCCATCGTTTTAGTGACTACTCCCTTGTCTTCTAAACGCTGCAAAAGTGCTTGAAGTGTTGAGATTGACCACCCAGTATGTTTCAGTCCCTTCATAATTTCAGGTGTTTTTAATGGGCTGTTCTGCCACAACACAAGCATAACTTCAAGTTCAGAATCTGGTAATTTCATATGTGTACCTCCATTTATCTACGTTTGTCAATCTTAAAATATCATTATTGTCTACA
>JAFYOL010000171.1 GCA_017560205.1 Erysipelotrichaceae bacterium
CCGACAGTTTGCCTCTTCCTTCCTTCAGATTTCACCTCACGATGAACACCCTTGGATTTGGCTAGACCTTAGGGACTGCCTCCCTCGGTCAGTGGCACTTTTCAGCCACCTAGATTTGTACCATGCTCGGCACACTAAAACAAAAAACATCTGATTACTCAGATGTTTTTTTCATGTTCATCGCCATCAGTAATGCACCTTCAACAGCACTTCTTTTAGGCATTTCCAAGATACAATCCATCGATTTCAGTTTCTGTCTCAAAAGCTCTAAAACAAACTCTTTTGCGTGCATCAGACCACCATAAATCGATACAGTCACTTCAGAAGTACTCCAGTTCAACTGCTGCTTGACACTATAGACCATTTGAACCAGTTCATCCACAGCTCTTTCATACAATGCAATAACACTTTCATCATGTTCATTAGCTGCCTGAAGCGCAATCTTCTGAAATCCCGCAACCTGATCACGATATGGAGCCAGTTCATTCAAGACAACATCAATAAACTCAAAATCATCCTGAAGCTGATACTTTTCTTTTACAAGGTTATACAGTGCACCTTTTTGAATTCTTCCATCAGCCTGCTTGGAAAACAATGTCATCGCTTCTTTTCCAATCCAGTAACATGAACCTTCATCACCAAAGAATTCATTCCATCCACCAGCTCTTGCGAATGTATCTTCTTTGCCTTTACCAATCGCCAAAGAACCTGTTCCTGCCACAACATGAATGCCTTCTCTGCATTCAAGCGATCCTGCCCATCCGACAACTGCATCATTGACCAACTGAACTTCGATTGGACTCAATGCCTGTTTCAAGGTGTCATTCAACCATTCATCCATCTGTCGATTTTCACCATAACATGGCATACCAATGCAGCATGCATCACACTTTGCATCAGGACATTTTTCCAGTAATTCTTTTACACCACTGACAATCAAATCCACAACGGCTTCTTTTCCAATCTCCAGATATGAACATCCACTTTTCTCAATTTGATAAAAAATCTCTGTTTCATTCCCTATGACGAAAGCTGTTTTTGTGCCTCCACCATCAATTCCAATTGCTGCCTTCATAACATCACTTCCTGATTTCATCATACAATACTCTATTTTCAAATTCCAGTCCATGATGATACAATAGATGCAAGCAGGTGAATCTATGGAAATTTTATATTCAGACAAAGACATTGTCAGCTGTATCAAGCCTGTTGGTGTTGATTCAGAAAAACAGATGATTGAGCTCCTTAAAAATGAATTAAAAGGAGAGTTTTTTCCTGTTCATCGTCTAGATTTAAATATCTCTGGTGTTATGATTTATGCCAGAAATAAAACTACTGCAGCTTCTTTATCCAAGATCATTCAAGATAATCAGATGATCAAAGAATATGTTGCCGCAGTCCATGGTGAAGTGGATGAATCTGGTGACTGGGAAGATCTGCTTTTCAAAGATTCTCGTAAAAACAAAGTGTTTGTCGTTAAAAGAATGAGAAATGGTGTAAAGAAAGCACGCCTTGAATTTAAACGATTAAACTATCAGAATGACACATCTTTAGTGCATATTCGACTCCATACAGGAAGAAGTCATCAGATTCGTGTACAGTTTTCAAGCCGTGGATTCCCTCTTGTTGGAGATCATAAGTATGGTTCACGCAGTGAATTGACAGAGCCACTGTTGTATTCATGCAGAATTACATTCCCATACAAAGGAAAAACAGTTCAATTTGAATCCTTCCCTGAATGGGAAGATGTATCTCAGGAGCAGCATCATGAATGAATTTCTTAAACGTAAAGACATTGAAATCTCTTTAAAACGTTACGGTATTGATGCTTTGGGCGCAATGGCACAAGGCTTGTTCTGTTCGTTGTTGATTGGAACAATGATGAACACATTAGGCAATTACTTTGGTATTGAACTGTTCCAAATGACAATTGCGACAGTACAAGGTATAGACTATACCTTAGGGGATATGGCCAGTACAATGAGTGGACCTGCCATGGCAGGCGCAATTGGATATGCCCTTCATTGTCCACCACTGGTCCTGTTTTCTTTATTGACCGTAGGATTTGCAGCCAATGCATTAGGTGGAGCTGGAGGGCCACTTTCCGTGTTCTTTATCAGTATTGTTGCTGCAGAATGTGGAAAAGCAATCTCGAAAGAAACTAAAATTGATATTCTTGTCACGCCTTTTGTCACAATTTGTACTGGAACACTGATGGCAAGTTTTCTGGCACCTGTCATTGGAAATGCAGCGATGGAATTAGGAAATCTGATTCGTGTTGCGACTACACTTCATCCATTTCTGATGGGTATTCTTGTTTCAGTGCTTGTGGGGATTACCTTAACTTTGCCGCTCTCTTCTGCCGCCATCTGTGCTGCATTGAATTTAACTGGTCTTGCAGGCGGTGCTGCATTGGCAGGATGCTGTGCACAGATGATTGGATTTGCGGTGATCTCATTCAAAGAAAATGGTATTGGCGGTCTGATTTCACAAGGGTTAGGTACATCCATGCTCCAGATGGGAAATATTATCAAGAACCCTAAAGTCTGGATTGCACCTATTCTTACCTCTGCCATCACAGGGACAATTGCCACTTGCCTGTTCCATCTTGAAATGAATGGTACAGCTATTTCATCCGGTATGGGAACATGTGGACTGGTTGGACAGATTGGTGTTTATACAGGATGGCTCAATGAGATGACAGCTGGTACACGCATTGCCATTACTTCATTTGACTGGTTTGCATTGCTTATGATTTCATTTATCCTGCCTGCACTGCTTTCTTCAATAATTCATCATTTTGTCAAAAAAGCAGGATGGGTAAAAGAAGGGGACCTTAAAATATAAAAACACTCAAGATTTTCTTGAGTGTTTTCTTTTTACTTCTTAGGTTTTCTGAAAACTGCACCAGCAACCATGATGAATGCAAATACAATCAGATAGAAAATAATTGGACATGCAAATGTTCCATTTGCCTTCGCAGTCAGATATGGAGTAATACCGTGTGCATAGATTGCTGCAAACACCATGAATCCACAGGCAATAATCGCAAGAACCGGCAGAATAAAACGCTTAAATGTCGATTCATCTTTTTCTTTCTTCATCCAGAGAATGAAAATTGGAATGTACATTCCGTAGATTGTAACGATTGGAAGTTCTGATGAATCAAAGTTGAACAGACCAAACCAGCCTGATGTCAGGTTTGCACCATAGAAATACACAGACCAGATAGCACAGATCAACAAACCATAAATTGATGAATTCGTCACCATGTTTGTACTTCCATCAATCTGAGAGAACATCTGTGGATTAGGACCTTCACCACGTGATGCAATGGCATACATGCTGCGTGTCACCGCAACCATCAAACCATTCAATGTACCAAGACATGAAATAACAATACAGATGTTCAGCGCCATACCACCCACATTACCAAAAATGTTTGTGAAAGATGTTGTCGCACCTTCAGCAATCAGCACAGCATTTGATGCACCACCGGCAACACCGATATAATACAGGACATAGACTGAAACAACAATCAGTGATCCTAAACTTAATGCCAGAGGCAGATTCTTCTTTGGATTTTCAAGTTCAGCGTTGATGGATGTCGCTACAATCCAGCCATCATACGCAAACACAGTTGCCACAATTGCCGCAAACAAACCACTGCTGACTTCAACATCACTCACAACAGTTGAGAAGTTTGTTGGCAATGTACCATTCAGCATACCTGCACATGTTCCTACAACTGCCATCAGGGCAATTGGAATCAATTTGATGACTGTTGCACTGACCTGGAATTTACCTGCCAGTTTAGGTGACATCGCATTTAAAGAATATGAAGCAATCAAGAAGAACCCTGAAAGCACCATGACTTCAGTGCTTGCCACACCCCATCCAAACAAAACACCAAAATAGCGTGCAGATACCCAAGCCAAAACAGATGTCATGCATGGATAATAGATATGAAGCATAAACCATGCCAGATAATAAGCATAATCTTTACCACATGTCATTTCTGCGTAGTCAACAACACCGCTGACTTTCTGATATTTCATTGCCATGGATGCAAACTGCTGTGCACAGACAATCATCAATGCTCCTGTAATTACCCAAGCCAGAATTCCAAGAGGCATATTTCCTCCTGTTGCGGCAAGAACATTCTGAGCCTTGAAGAACACCCCTGATCCAATAACTGTACCTACTACCATGCAAATCGCAGTAGGCAGACCATATTTCTTTTGTAACTGACTCATATAAGTACCCTTTTAACCTTTCTAAAAAATTAGAAAACTTAGTTAATTTATATCATATTATCTCCCTTTTTTCCAGTTTGATTCTGGCAGGAAAAACATAAATCAATCAATAGTTTTCTGGGCATTTAATGGAATATAGTAAAAATTATTTCTCATTTTATTGAAAATTTATGATGTATTATCATTAACTAAATAATTCTTTAGGAAGATCATATGAGTAAGTTTGTTACTAGAAAAACTGCAACCGGCGTCAAATTTGATTTGAAGGCAACGAATGGACAAGTCATCGCAACATCTGAAGTGTATACAACTTTGGAAGCTTGCAGAAATGGAGTAAACAGTGTTAAGACAAACGCACCTGGTTTAAAAAGGTATTAAAAAAGTAACTCAAATTTATTATCTTAACTAAGCTGATCATCATGATTAGCTTTTTATATATTAAAAAGACCACCCAGTGAATGAGTGATTTTTTGATTGTCTCGATACGAAAAATGAAATTAACGTTTAGAACGTTTAAATTCTCAAATGCAAAATATGGTAATCTGAAAAATCACTTTATTTATAGATTTTTTGAACTTCCATCCCTTTCAAAAAAATGTGGTTTTGCATATCTATTGTGCCTTTACAAGACGAACTACTCGTTCTTCAAAATTTGTATGTTGTATTAATTTTTTTGGAAAGTAAATAAATTTCAAGACTTATTTATATTTTTCCAATATTCATTATGGTAAAATTTACTTAATTTATAGGATATTGATATCCCTACAAACTTGAATTTGACGAAGGAGATTACGATTATGAAAATTAACAATATTCTTTGTGTCCTATTTGTAATAGCAGCATGCTGCTTTCTGGCAGGTACCGTTAACCATATTGTAAACACCCATGAAGGCTGGTTATCCTCTCTGCTGTTGGCTGGAGGATGTTTGTGCGGAGCGTTTGTGTTTTATAAAAAGAAATAAGCCAATTCCAATTTGACGAACAGTTAGATAAACTTGAATTTTGCTATGAGGTGAACATATGAGATGTGGGCACGCGAGAATTTCTCTTCGTGAGAGAGTGAATTTAGATTTTAATACATTTTCCGATTGCCATTTTTACGAGTTGTTTTTGGAGCCAGCGGATTGGGATGTTGGCGGCGGAAAAATAACGATTGAAGAGATTGATATTATCAAAGAATATCCAGGTGTGAAACATATTGCTATCTCGGGGCTTTATCAAGATACATTTGAGTATTTTGTAAAAACTTACGGAAACCAATTTGAAGCAATTTGTTTCTGGAAGAACAAATTGGTAAGTGATTGGTCACTTCTTTCATATTTAGAAAATGTTGAATGTATTTGTTATTTTTTTAACCAAAGATTAGAACATTTTTGGGATATGAGTAATAACAAAAAACTTAAATATCTTTCGATTGATGATTTTTCGAGGCTTAAGGATTATAGCGGAATTGAGAAAGCACCGACACTTGAAGGCGTTAATTTTGGAAATAAGGTGTGGGCTCGGACAGAACTTAGTCATTTTCCAGATATGAGTCAATCGACACTTAAATATGTTATTCACAATGCTAAAATATCTATGTATGATGCATATAATATTCTCAAGTCGCCATTTTTAGAGCAATTTGATTTTGATTCGGGCACATATCCTACAGAGTTTATTGCATGGGTCTGTGCAAACTATCCGCATATCCAAGGCTTCTGTTTGAAACCTTACATTGACCATGGAGATGGCTATATTTCTGTAACTGGTAAGAGAAAGAAAACTTTCGATGCTACTACAGAAAAAGGATTTAAAATGAAAGCAACTGCAGTGAACAACTTTGAGAAAATGGTATCCAAGTATAAAGGAATAACTTTTGAAGAGATATTTAACATCGCAAATAATCAAGAGTGACAGTTCGATAAATTCCAATTGGTAGGTGAGTATATGAAAAACTTATATATAGTCGGTGGAACAATGGGAGTTGGCAAAACATCAGTGTGTCAACACTTAAAGCAAAAGTTGCCAAACAGTGTTTTTCTTGATGGTGATTGGTGTTGGGATGCCAGTCCATTTCAAATAATCGAAGAAACAAAGGCGATGGTGACAGATAATATTTGCTATTTACTTAATAGTTTTTTACGTTGCACAGCTTATGAAAATGTTATTTTCTGTTGGGTAATGCATCAACAGTCTATCATTGATTCTATTGTTGAAAAACTGGACGTAAATAACTGTGAAGTGAAATGTATATCCCTCATTACAGATGAAAGCACTCTGCTTGAGAGATTAACAGCAGATGTGAAAAGTGGTATTCGTACAGAAGATGTTATTGACAGGAGTGTTGCAAGAATACCTTTGTATGAAGTTCTCAACACGATTAAGATTGATACTACTAACAAAACAGTTCAAATGATTGCTGATGAAATTATGCAGTTGTAAAAGGAAAGTGATTATAAAAGCAATGAAAAATATAAATAAAAAAGGAGCTTAAAAATGGCACAGGAAAGATTTGAAAAAGTATATTCACAGGGATTTGCAAACATTACAGAGATCTGGGTAGACAGAGAGACAGGTGTAAATTACATGTATCATGCAGCCGGACAGTCAGGCGGATTAACACCTCTTCTTGACAGAGAAGGCAAACCGGTTATTTCACCGATTGTTAACAGATAGGAAAAACCACACAATCAACACAACAGCGAGGACCCCATGCAAATTATTTTACCTTCAAAAGTAAAGTTCATAATAGATACCATCAGACAGGCCGGCTACGAGGCATATGCCGTAGGCGGTTGTGTTCGTGACAGCATTTTGGGCAGGGAGCCGGATGACTGGGATATTACAACGTCTGCGACACCTATGCAGGTGAAAGAATTATTCCGTCGCACCATCGACACCGGTATCCAGCACGGAACCGTGACGGTTATGCTGGATAAGGATGGTTTTGAGGTTACTACTTACAGAATTGACGGCAAGTATGAGGACAGTCGCCATCCTAAGGAAGTGATTTTTACACCAAGTCTTGAAGAAGATTTGAAGCGTCGGGATTTTACCATTAATGCCATGGCGTATAATGAAGAGGATGGAATTATCGACCTTTTTGGCGGTATGGAGGATATTAAGAATAAGAGAATATGCTGTGTGGGCGACCCGATGGAGCGTTTTTCAGAGGACGCCTTGCGCATTATGAGGGCGGTTCGTTTCTCTGCACAGCTTGGATATACCATAGAGAAAAGTACGGCAGCAGCCATTAAAGAGCTTGCGCCTACCTTACAGAATATCAGCGCGGAACGAATCCAGGTGGAGTTGGTTAAGTTGGTGACCTCACCTAATCCTGATTTTCTTAGAATTGCTTATGAACAGGGAGTAACTGCTGTTATTATGCCGGAATTTGACCGTGTTATGGAGACGGAGCAAAATAATCCTCATCATTGCTATAGCGTAGGCGAACATACCCTGCGTGCTATGCA
>JAFYOL010000172.1 GCA_017560205.1 Erysipelotrichaceae bacterium
CCTCACATGTAAACGTTGTATATCCTTTTGATGTGCATGTTGGTTTTGTAACGTTCTGACTGAAGCTGGATAAATCTCCAGAAAGTCCTTTTTCATAGATTCTCAAATCCAGATAATCCGGATTTAAACGTGCATTCTTATTTCCAATGTAATTGAAATAGATATCTTTTCCACTCAACATTTTGGATGATGAACTTGTACTGATGGTTTCTCCACCTTGCGTTGCATAATAATCATCCAAAGGCACAGATTCCATCATCACTTGTTGTGTATCGTTATTATAAACAGTCAAATAGATCATATTCGACCCATCGGCATGGATTACATTTTCATATCGGAACGTATATAAATTCTTTGTATTGTATTTAAAATAATCAGAGAACTTAATACCAGAGTAGTGAGTAATCAATCCACCATTCTCGTTTCTTCTGTATTCAACGTCTACGAAGTATACATCGGTTGTTGAACGCACATAAAGGTATGGAAAATATCCTTTATTTGTTCTTTCATTAATTGACATGATAAAAGAACGAGTGTTCCTTGACGTATACTCCATCACCCATGGCTGATCATGCATTAAAGTGATTGTTCGATCAAGTTGATAATAATAGCCAACTTTTCCTGTTGAATCGACATATTCGTATTTTGTCGTATCGTTTTCTGTATACCCATCACTTCCATAGGAAAGCAGATGAACGGCTTCAGTATCATACACCAAGCGATAATTTCCACTACTGTGTTTACAATGATTCGGTACTTCAACATCAAATTCAATCGTTGCCGTCCAGTCAAATTCCTTGAAAAAAACAGAACCTAAAAGTGATGCGATATCTTTTGATACCGACTCGTTATTGTTTCTAAAATCAAAACGGTCTTCAACACTAGCTTTAATGTGATATTTGATTTTATCAGCAGTGACAGATGTCTTTGTGATATAGATAGGCATCCCTGCATTTCCAGCTATCCAGATCATGGATTTATCGTAATCATTGCCTTTTATACTTTTCACTGTCAAAGAATCGACTAGACTCTCATAAGAGGAAGGATCTGTAGTGCCATCATTAAGTACTTTACGTCCTTCTGTAAAATAATAGAGAGAATAATACAAATCTGCTTCATACCAACCAAGACTAGTACGAACCTGATCAAAATGATCCATGCTCAAATTCTGCATCCAGTAGATTCCCTTTGCAACACCTTCAATCAATGCGTTTTTCGCAACTTCTGAATTCATGAGTGCTGCTGTCAGGGCATGAGATGCTCCTACATTCAATGCTTTCCCTCTACCAGATACACCATGTTTAGCCATAGCCAAGGCTGCTGTATCATCTGCATTGGATTGGTCAATGGACTTCAGATACTTTGTAATCTGAGTGCTGACAGAACTTCGCATCTGGTTCAGCTCTACTTCTGTTATTTCAGCAGATTCATGCACATGAGCATCTGCATGAGCCAGGACAAAAGGCATCTGTGTTAAGACAACAGATGCAATCATAATGCATGTAATGATTTTTTGTAACATTTTTTGAATCATGCAGTTCCCCTTAAAGCATATTTTAACAGTCTAATTATAATAAATTTAATACATAATCACAACAAAAAAGACAGCTTAACGCTGTCTGATTTGTTTCATTTCATCAATTTCTGAAAGAATTTGATTCTTTTTGTGTTCATCGGTCACTTTAGACGCAATCAACTCGTTCTTTTTGATTTTACGATCAAGGAATTCAAGGAATTCCTGATCTTTTCTTTTCAGTAAAACTGGACCATACTTGATTTCTTCAGGAGTATATCCTTCATGAACATCTGTTGTGATGCAGACAATTTCATAATCCTTGCCCATATCTTCGACAACCTTCTCTTCTACGATTGTCATATGATGTTCACTGACCCAGGCTCTGAGCTGGTTAACATCACGATTGGACTGAAGAAGAATACGATTGAATTGAGATAAACGATCGTAGTCGTTTTCAAGAATCATTTCAATGGTTTTCCAGCCCATGCCTGCAATAATCATGCAGTTGGCATCTGTTGGAACCTTTGAAAATCCAGGACAGAGAATCGTTTCAATCTGAGCACTGCATCCAGCTTCAGAAATTGTTTTTTCTGCCTGCTGAAGCGGTCCTTTGGCAATATCACAGGCATAGACTTTCTGTGAGATGCCGCGTTTGATCAGTTCACACGGTAAATACGCATGATCTGTACCAATATCACAGGCAATTGCTCCCTGTGGCACAAGTGTACTGAGTGTTCTTAAACGTTTAGAAATCATTAGTTCTTATCGACAAAGTCACGCAGACGTTTTGAACGAGTTGGATGTTTCAGCTTGCGAAGCGCTTTTGCTTCGATCTGACGAATACGTTCACGAGTAACGTTGAATTCCTTACCAACCTCTTCCAGAGTACGAGTACGCCCGTCATACAAACCAAAACGCAGACGAAGTACTTTTTCTTCACGTTCTGTCAGTCCCTGAAGAACCATATTGATTTCATCCTTCAGCAATTCGTTGTTTGCATACTGATCAGGTGAAAGTGCGTTTTCATCTTCAATGAAGTCACCCAGATGGCTGTCATCTTCTTCACCGATTGGAGTTTCCAAAGATACAGGTTCCAAAGCAATCTTCTGAATTTCACGTACTTTTTCAGGAGTGATGTTTTCCATCTTAGCAGCGATTTCTTCTGCAGTTGGTTCACGGCCCAGATCCTGTACCAGCTGACGCTGAATACGAGTCAGTTTATTGATTGTTTCAACCATATGTACTGGAATTCGAATTGTACGTGCCTGGTCAGCAATTGCACGAGTGATAGCCTGACGAATCCACCAAGTTGCATAAGTTGAGAACTTGAATCCCTTAGTGTAGTCAAACTTTTCAACTGCCTTAACAAGCCCCATGTTACCTTCCTGAATCAAATCAAGGAACAGCATACCACGTCCTACATATTTCTTGGCAATTGATACAACCAGACGCAGGTTGGCACTAATCAGAATACGTTTTGCTTCTTCATCACCAGCCTGAATACGTCTTGCGATTTCTGGTTCATCTTCTGGATTCAGCAGTGGAACGCGACCAATTTCCTTCAGATACATTTTTACAGGGTCGTTAATACGACTAGTGTTGGATGAATAGCTTTCCAAAGATTCCAATTCAACAGTCTGAATTTCTTCTACATCTTCACTATCCATGAAATCGATATCATCCAGATCACCTGCAGTGATATCTTCAACATCACTCAGATTTTCTGGTGCATCAACTGCGTC
>JAFYOL010000173.1 GCA_017560205.1 Erysipelotrichaceae bacterium
CATACAGCATTGCAGTTTGATATGGTTGGTGAAGATGTTCTGATTACAGGAGCAGGGCCTATCGGGTGTATGGCCGCTGCAATTTGTCGTCATGTAGGTGCCAGAAATGTTGTGGTGACGGATATGAATGAATATCGTCTGAATCTGGCTAAAGAGCTGGGCGCAACACGTACTGTGAATGTATTGAATGAAAAACTGGAAGATGTCATGGCTGAACTTGGCATGAAGGAAGGTTTTGACGTTGGGCTTGAAATGTCTGGTGCACAGTCAGGATTCCAGAATATGGTGGATACAATGAAGAATGGCGGTAAGATTGCACTGATTGGTCTGCAGAGAAAAGATGCACAGATCAACTGGGAAAAGGTGATTTTCAATCAGTTGACTGTTAAGGGAATTTATGGACGCCAGATGTGGGAAACATGGTATAAGATGGATATGATGCTGCAAAGTGGTCTGAACATTGATAAGATCATTACACATCGTTTTATGGCTCATGAATTTGAAGAAGGTTTCGCTGCAATGAACAGTGGAGCATCAGGAAAAATCGTACTGGACTGGTCAGAAATGGCTGACTACAAGGGGGAATAACATGAATCGCAAGGAAGCATTGGCTCACTTCCATCAGGAAGTTGAAAATATCAAAGAAGCAGGTACATTTAAAGGTGAAAGTCCAATTGTTTCTTCACAGTCTGCTCATGTAAAACTGGCAGATGGTCGTGAAGTACTGAATATGTGTGCCAACAACTATCTGGGACTTGGAAATGATCCACGTCTGATTGAAGCTGCAAAGAGAACATATGATGAAAAGGGTTATGGACTTGCATCAGTTCGTTTTATCTGTGGTACACAGGATATTCATAAACAGCTGGAAAAGAAAATCAGTGACTTTTTAGGCATGGATGATACAATTCTGTATTCTTCCTGCTTTGATGCAAACGGCGGTCTGTTTGAAACGCTGTTGACTGCAGACGATGCAATTATTTCCGATGAACTTAACCATGCAAGTATTATTGATGGTGTTCGTCTGTGCAAGGCAAAACGTTACCGTTACAAAAACAACAACATGGCTGATCTGAGAGCTCAGCTGGAAGCTGCAGATGCTGCAGGTGCACGTATTAAGATGATCGCAACAGATGGCGTGTTCTCAATGGATGGTATCATTGCAGATTTGAAGTCAGTGTGTGATCTGGCAGATGAATTCAATGCACTGGTGATGGTGGATGATTCACATTCTGTTGGATTTGTAGGTAAAACAGGTCGTGGTACTGCAGAATACTGTGGAGTTCAGGGACGTGTTGATATCATCACAGGAACTCTTGGTAAAGCATTAGGTGGTGCCAGCGGCGGATACACAAGTGCACGCAAGGAAATCGTAGATCTGCTTCGTCAGAGAAGTCGTCCATATCTGTTCTCCAATACATTGGCACCAGCCATTGCAGGTGCATCTATGGAAGTGTTCAATATCCTGTCTGAAAACACTGAACTGAGAGACCATCTGGAAGATCTGACTGCTTATTATCGCAAGGGTCTGACTGAAGCTGGATTTGACATCATCGAAAGTGTTCATCCAATTGTGCCTGTCATGTTGTATGACGAAAAGACGGCAGGTGAATTTGCGAAGCGCATGATGGATAAAGGCGTTTATGTTGTAGCGTTCTCTTATCCAGTTGTACCAAAGGGCAAAGCTCGTATTCGTACACAGGTTTCTGCAGCGCATACAAAAGAAGATATTGATTTCATTTTGAAGTGCTTTAAAGAAGTACGTGAAGAAATGGCAGAATAAAAGAATGTCCGGAAATTATTTTCCGGACATTTTCTTTCTTATTAAGAAGAAACTCATCACAATCATCACTGCAATCATTCCTGTTTTCCAATAAGTATGAATAAAGAGTTCAGCCTCATAAAGGAAGACACTGAGTTTGGATAGTTCAATTGTATCATGTGTAATCAGATTGACAGTATCAAGTAAAACGCCATCATAATAAATGGACATTTGACCTAGAATATCATTTGGATTTAATGGTGCTGTAATGTTTTCATTCACTGTGATTTCCAGTGTAAAGTCATCTTGA
>JAFYOL010000174.1 GCA_017560205.1 Erysipelotrichaceae bacterium
GAAAACTTCTTCTGTTGGAAGTGTATCATGAAAAAATTTTTATGTTAGAACTTGATTTTATGCCTGTATTTATGCTTGGTTAAAAGAGTATATACAATGTATTGCACTGTATATATAATAGAATTTAAGCCAAAAAATTATATAAAAGAAAAAAGAACTCATTTGAGCTCTTAGATATCAGATGGTGCACGTGACAAGACTTGAACTTGCACGGGTTGCCCCATACGCCCCTCAAGCGTACGTGTCTGCCATTCCACCACACGTGCATTTGTGCTTTAATATTATAACCTATACAAAATAAAATTCAACTGTTTTTTGCAGTTATCATAAAAAAACAGGATTTTAATCCTGTTTTTCTGTTATTTTGATTTCGTTATAGCCTGTTGTTTCATCAAATTCACGTGTGAACTGATAATTTTCCAATTCACCTAAAACAACTTCACATGTCGTATTAACGATGCATCCTTCCTGCAGATGACCACCATAACACACTGCATCAACATCAGAGAAGATGACATGAAGATGTGCCTTGCCTGATGAGATTGTCCCTGTGCAGCTGACAATCTCAAAATCCTGTTTCCAGTTTTTAATGACTTTGCCTCCAGCCATTCTTAACTCTGCCTGATCAACACATCCAACCAAAGATAAGACCACTGCTGCAGAAATCTGATGTTCAGTACAGTAATTCTGAATCGACTGTTTTAAATCCTGACCTTTAATCAGACGAAATGCATGAGCTTTCATTAGTTACGCACCACAATGTAAGCCATGTATGCAATAAAGCTCAAAAGCATAATCAGAGCTTCTTTTTTGCCCATGTTGCGATTCAGTTTTGCCAGCATGAAGCACAGCAGAGTTGCAGCCATCATAACAATCAAGTCAAATGACAAAGCAGCTTCAACAGGAATCGGTGTGATTGTAGCGCTTGATCCCAGAATGAAAAGAATATTGAATACGTTTGATCCTACAACGTTACCAATCGCAATATCAACTTCGCCCTTTTTCGCAGCCATCAGACTTGTCACAAGCTCAGGCAGTGAAGTACCGATGGATACAATTGTCAGACCAACCAGTTTTTCAGACATCCCTAATGCCAATGCGATAGATCTTGCAGAATCAACAACCAGATCACCACCAAAGATGATACCAGCAATTCCCACAACAATCAGAATCAACGCTACAGGCAATTTGAATGCAGGTTCAGCTACTTCAATGTTGGCACGCATTTTCAGTGAGTCCATGACCAGCCATGCAACATAGCCAATGATACCTGCTAAAAAGAGAATTCCATCAAAACGTGAAAGAGAACCATCCATCATAATCAATCCCAGCATCAATGCTGAAATCACAATCAGGAATGGGAATTCCTTTCTCATGATTGAACGCGGAACAGGAACCTTAGTAATCATTGCAGTGCAGCCTAAAACTGCCAGAAGATTAAAAATGTTGCTTCCAATAACATTGGAAACTGCAATTGCATTAGAACCACTTAAAGCAGCAGTAATTGAAACTGCAGCCTCTGGTGCACTTGTCCCAAACGCAACAATGGTCAGACCAATGATCACAGTAGGCACTTTCAGATAAGATGCTACAGCACCTGCACCATCCACAAAGAAATCTGCCCCTTTAATCAAAAGTCCAAAACCAAGAATCAAAAGTCCAATTGTAATGATCATATCCATAATTTTACCTCTTTTCCAAAAAAAAGACCCAAGAACAGGAATTTCCTGTCACTTGAGTCTTGTTCATTAAGTTAAACCAGGCACTAGGCCATGTTGTTGATTTAACACATGCATAAGCATGCAAACTACTCCCTCAAACGCTGATATTATAACAGTTTTTTCATCATCTTCAAGAGGGTAATTTAAGAAATCTTTACCATGAACCTCCACGGCTTCCACCGAATCCTCCACCAGAGAATCCACCTGACGATCCACCGCTGAAACTTCCTCCACCTTCGCTTGATGAAACAGGCGGTATGGATGTCATCGCAGACTGCAGATGAGTAAAATGATGATTCAAACGATGTGACATACGATAAACATCTCGAGAATAACTAGAACCCACATACCATGATGGAGCAGCAACAGTCAGATTCTTGAAGTGATGTGACCAGACATCTGTTAAATTCATTGCATAGGCATATGGCAGCACATGATAGAACAGTTCAGGATTTTCATCCACCATTGCCTTCAAACGATCATACTCTGCATGAACAATAAACTCTCTCAAACCAAGAACACGCCCATACAACTCTGTTCCTCGTCTGGTACGCTTAATCATCTTCATTCCAAAGACTGTCAGCACAATTGTGCACAACCAGACAATCAAAGGATACATCAGTTCAATTTCCACAAACCACCCAGCCACAAACAGCACAACACCGTTAACAGCCAGACAAAGCATGGAAATAAACGTCAGCACAATTTTCACTGCAGGAGAAATCACTGCAGATTTATCCTCAACAATCGACAACATGATATCCGACCAGATCAGTGGGAAAATCGCAATAAATGCTGCAATAACTCCCAATTCAATCTGCCATGAATACGCATAAACTGCACACATCACAAAGGCAAACGATGGAACAACACTGATCACAAAAGTAAGCACACGCCACACAAGACTCTGACGAGTATAAATACGTTTGTCATTCTGATTCAGATAACTCTGAAGATCTGCCTTGCAGACATCAAAGTCCATATAGAATTTTTCTCTCAGACTTGTCGTGCTGACTTCATTGCGATTTCTAAACAATGCTTCAAACATTCTCTGTTCATACAGCGGAGCATCCTGATCCATATCATGAAGCTTTATCATCACCAGATCAACATCATCTTCATCCTTCAGCTGAAGATATCCTTTGTTCGCCCAATCCAGAATCAAAGACGTGATATCACGCGTATCAATAGCCCCATCAATAATATATCCCAGCTCTGCACTGCTGATACCATCCGGTGCATCAAACTCAACACTGACAATCACCTGATCATCCTTGCCATATTTCAAA
>JAFYOL010000175.1 GCA_017560205.1 Erysipelotrichaceae bacterium
ACGATGAGTCTTGTTCCAGTTCTCTACCGAATTCAATGTCCAAGGGATTTTAATCCCCATGGTATAATTCTGTTTCACTTTTGGCAGATAGTTGCCGATAATCACAAACAGAATCCCAATCATCATTGGAGCAATAACTTCCATATGAATATCAACACCAAGACAGAACATGATGATAAATGCATTCAACAGAATTGAGAACACTGGACAAATCCAAATAACCAGTGATTTCAACTGTCTTGCATAATTATCACGCTTAGGATCAGTATTCATCGCAAACATACACAATAACTGTACGCCTGCCATCAACAATGAAGGCAGATACACTGCAGTATCCTTTGGCATATAGCCATCCACTACACCTTCTGCATTGAAATGAGATGGAATCATATCAGGCAGCTGGTCATACAACGCCAGATAAGCAACAATAGGCAACAGACACAACAATGTCGGTATAATCCATTTTTTATTTTTCATTTTCATTTCCTCCAAACTGTGATAACCAAAGCACAACTTCTTCAAATACACTCGTGTTCAATTCATAATAAATATAGTTTTTGTATTTTTCTTCAGTAATCAACTCAGCTTTTTTTAATTGTGATAAATGATAGCTGACTGAAGCCTGCGTTAAATCAAACTTTGATGCCAGATCACCTGCAGACATCCTTCCACTTTTCAGCATCACAAGAATTTCTCTGCGCACTGGATCACCTAACGCTTTAAAAGTCTCCGCAAATCCCATAAGCTCACCTATTTAGATATCTTTCTAAATAGATAGTAGCACACTCCACCTCAAAAGAAAACACCTATTTAGAACTTCTTCTAAATAGGCGGGAAGCATAAAAAAATCTTCGATTTCTCGAAGATTGACTTTTTAAATGGTGGAGCATAGCGGGATCGAACCGCTGACCTCCTGCGTGCAAAGCAGGCGCTCTCCCAGCTGAGCTAATACCCCATTTGTATATTCAATTCGATGGTGGGCCTGAATGGACTTGAACCAACGACCTCACCCTTATCAGGGGTGCGCTCTAACCACCTGAGCTACAGGCCCATAAGCTTCCATCGAATGCTTAGATATAATACCAGAACACAATACACCTGTCAACAACTTTTTTAAACTTTTTAAAATAATTTTTCAAGAAATTGACTGATTCCTTTGTATATACTGAAAGCGAGTTCTTCACGATAATCTTCTGTCTTCAATTGAGTTAAATCATAACTATTTGTAAGAAAACCCACTTCAACAAGGACACCTAAATTATCAGTTTCATTTAAAAGATAGAAATCTCCAGATGCAGGAATGTATTTGCTTCCAGTTGCTTCTTTCAGCTGAAGTTGAATTGTATCGGCAAGTTTCTGAGAAATCTTATCATTGATTCGATAATACACCTGTGATCCCTGACATCTTTGATCCCCACTTGTGTTGCAGTGAATGCTGATAAACAGAGTGACATCTTCTGCATTCAATATTTCAGCACGATGAGCCATATCCGAACGTTTTATATTGGATACACCCTCATCAGATAAATCTACATCATCCGACCGTGTCAGTCTTACTTCTGCCCCTGCCCTTTCCAGATAATCTGCCAGTTTCAGTACCAGATCCAGATTGATTTCATCTTCATCCTGTCCAGATACTATGGCGCCTGGGTCATTCCCACCATGTCCTGCGTCCAGTACAATGACTGTTCCTTTTAAGTTCTGATCTGTCATTAACGCAAACGCTTTTGTGAGTCGACCTCGATACAACAAGGCAATGACCAGACCAACACAATAGATCACAAACACAACTTTTCGTTTCATCTTATCACCTGTACATTTTATGCACAGTCCAAAAAGAAAAACCGGTTTCCCGGTTAAAAGATGAAATATTCAAAAAACAGACAGATCAGAAGTGGAACTGTCATGTAAGACAATAAATCTGAAATAAAGCCATGTTTGTCTGCTGCTTCTCTTTTGTTTTTTACACCCTGTTTTGCGTGTTCAATGGACACATGCACAGGTCCATTCTTAGATGGTGCACCTGTAAAGAAATCAAATCCATCCATGCACATAAAGATACCGCCAATAATCGCAAAAATCAGCCACAGATAGAAC
The DNA here is from genome assembly GCA_017560205.1 of Erysipelotrichaceae bacterium. Lineage (GTDB taxonomy): Bacteria > Bacillota_I > Bacilli_A > Erysipelotrichales > Erysipelotrichaceae > RGIG1896. Next base: position 2,098 of record JAFYOL010000175.1, read on the forward strand.
ATAGGATCAAATCCATTGATAATGCATGCTGCATATGCTCCAAAAACTGCAATTGACCAGACAATCAAAATACCAATCAACATGTTTTCACATCCTTTTGTTTATTTTATCATGCTTATCCTCACTCATCAAAGATTTTCAGCATTCCTTTAACTGTGATACAATAATAAAAACAACGGAGGTTTTTATGAGAAAGAACTTTGGACCTAAGACGTGGATGTATCCACAACCCGTATTGATTCTTGCAAGCTACAATGAAGATGGTACATCCAATGCCATGAATGCTGCATGGGGATGCATGTCTGATGTCAATCAGATTGCGATTTATGTTGATAAAAGACACAAAACTGCAGAAAACATTCTGAACAGAAAAGCCTATACAGTTTCCATGGCTGTAGCAAGTCAGGTTGTGCCATGTGATTATGTTGGCGTTGTCTCAGGACATAAACAGCCTGATAAATTCGCTCATACAGGATGGACAATCACAAAAAGCGAACATGTTGATGCACCACTCATCAATGAACTGCCAATGACACTGGAATGCAGGTTGATCAGTTATGATGAAGAGTCTGAACTGATGGTGGGAGAAATCGTCAATGTTTCTGCCGATGAATCTGTATTGACTGAGGGTGTGATTGATCCTGCCAAACTGCAGCCAATCGCCTATGATTCATGCAATCACGCTTATGTTGTATTGGGTGGAAAAGTCGGCAATGCCTTTAAAGATGGCTTTGCGTTGAAATGAGGGAAATTATGAAAACCTATTTATGTATAGACGTAGGTGGAACTGCGATTAAATATGGTCTGCTTCATGAAGATGGCACAATCCTATCCACAGATTCTATTCCTACTCCCAAAGAATCCATTGAAGAGTTTTATGCAGTACTGGATGAAATTGTACATCCTGTTTCACAGAGAATCTCTGGCATTGCCCTGTCAATGCCAGGCAGAATCAACAATCAGACAGGATACATTCATACAGGTGGAGCTATTTCTCGTTACATGACCAAGGTTCCATTAGGAACTCTTTTAACCGAACGATATCATTTGCCTGTAGCGATTGAAAATGATGGGAAATGTGCAGCACACGCTGAACTTTGGTTAGGCAACCTCAAAGATGTCAACTCTGGTGCAGTCATTGTACTGGGAACTGGAATTGGCGGTGGAATCGTTCTGAATCAGAAAGTATGGCGTGGTCTCCATGGTTCTGCCGGTGAGTTTTCTTATCTGGCCACTGACTACGATAAAAGCATCATTCAAAATGCATCCTGGGCTTTCACAAATGGAGTCTATGGCCTTTTAGCTCCATATGCACAGATTAAGAATATACCAATTCATGAAATCAATGGAAAGGTCTTCTTTGAAGCTCTTTCCAACAAGGATGAAGATGCTCAGCAGATTTTTGATATCTATCTTCAACGTTGTTTGAATGGAATTCTGACTTTGCAGAGTATTCTGGATGTAGATCGTTACTGCATTGGAGGAGGTATCTCATCACAGGATATTTTGATTGAAGCCATCGAAAAGAAAGTAAACGGCTTCTTTGATGCAGCACCTGACTATGTTGCACTGATTCGTCCAACAATTCGACGCTGTGCTTTCAACAACAATGCCAATCTGATTGGTGCACTCAAAAACTTTATTGACATCCATGGGTAGAAATACCCATTTTCTTTTGCCTGTGATACAATGATTCCGGGTGATGGAGATGAAGCTTGAAATTTACGGTACACTTGGACCTAGCTGCTGCACAACAGAAATCATAGAAGATTTACTGAAATCCGGTATGACAGGCATGCGTTTGAATTTATCCCACTGCAACATGGAGGATAAAAAAGACTGGATTCAGGCATTCCATCAGGCATGTGATCATCTCAATATCAAAGCTGATTTGATGATTGATATGCGTGGTCCAGAACTTAGAACATTGAATACATCACCTATATCCTTTGAAAAAGACACAGTCATCACATTCAATTCTGATGTTCTTCCTCAACCTGTTTTTGAACATGCAGAGGTTAATGATATCCTGTTGATGGATGACGGCAAGGTTCAGATGCAGATTCTTGAGGTTTCAGATTATGAACTGCGTTGTGCTGTGCAGTTTGGTACAGAACTGAAAACCAGAAAAAGTGTCATGATTCAAGGAAAACAGATTTTAGGTCCTTTGTTTACAGAGAGTGATTTTCAGAATTTAAAGAAGGTCAAAGAATACGGAGTGACTTCTATTATGCAGCCTTTTGTCAGTTCAAAAGAAGATCTTTTGAAAATCAAAGAAACATTGCATTCTCTTGATTTAGATGACTTAAAACTCTACGCTAAAATTGAAAACATGATTGGTGTAGAACATGTGGAAGAAATGATGCATCAGTGTGATTGTCTGGTCATTGCCCGTGGTGACTTGGGAAATGCCTGTGGTCTGATTCAATTGCCTCACATTCAGAAACAGATTGAAAAGCTCTGTCATCAGCATCATCAGAAATATATGGTCGTAACAGAGATGCTGAATTCCATGATTCATCAGCCTGTACCTACTCGTGCAGAAGTCTCTGATATTTACCACGCTGTCTATCATGGGGCAGGTGCAATCATGTTGACAGGAGAAACTGCCAACGGAAAATACCCAAAAGAAGCAATGCACATTTTTACCAAAGTAGCTGAAACAGCACTGAAAGATAAGGAGAACACTCATGATTAAACTGTTAGTAACTGATTTGGATGGAACTTTCATCATGCCTCAGCCGGTCAATGGCAATTATGTCAGTGATGCCAACAAGGAAGCACTCCATCGTTTTATTGAACAAGGTGGTCGTTTTGCCACTGCAAGTGGACGTCATCATAATTTCTCCTATGTTTTGATGGAAGAACTGGGATTTAAATTTGATTCCATCGGAATCAATGCATGCACAATTGTCAAAGATGATTGTCTGATTGAACACAATCATCCTGCACGTCATATTGTACGTATTGTTGCAGAAGAACTGATTAAACCTGAATATGATGATGAACTGGAAGTCATTGGCACTGATTTAAGTCATCATTATTTTCTGGGAAGAAAAGATTCATGGCTGAAACAGAAACTCATGAAAAATCCAAATCACAGCATTTCTGATATGACCCTTCTGGAACATATCAATGACCGTACGAAGCCAGATATTACAAGCCTTCATGTCAATGTCAAAGACCCTGAAAAGCTTCATGAATGGATTGGACGATTAAGAGAAATGTTTGATCGCTACTATGATATTTATGCATCAGGAAGTGTCAACATTGAATTCATGCGTCCTGGCATCAACAAGGGACATGGAGTAAGACGACTTGCAGAAATGTATGGCATTGATGAACATGAAGTGGCAGTATGCGGAGACAATCAGAATGATATTTCCATGTTTTTTGCCGCAAAATACAGTTACTGCATGTCAACCGCTACACCTCAAGTTAAAAAATATGCAACCAAAATCATAGATTCTGTAGCTGAAGCACTGGAAGATATCATGCAGAAAAATGAATTGGAACGTGCCAGTCGTGAGTTATAAGTAAAAAGTGAGTCCATATGAACTCACTTTTCTTTATTCAGGATTTGTCCTCTTTTTACATTGTTTTGATGATAGAAAGGAACTTTCTGAGAAGATGGTGTTTCTGTCACAATCAACATGGTTGTCATATCATATCCTGCATCCAGAAGTTCATTGACATTCACTTTGACAATCACTTCCCCTGCAGTAACATGATTCCCCTGTTTCTTTAAAACTTTAAATCCGTTCCCTTTTCTGTTTACTGTGTTAATACCGACATGAACCAGCAGTCCGGTCCCATCCGCCATTCTTACCGCAAAGGCATGACCTGTTGGATACATCACTTCCAATGTTCCATTTGCTGGTGAAACGATTGTTCCATTTTTCAGTTCAAAAGCAAGCGTCTGTCCCAGCATTTCTTCAGCAAACATAACATCGCTGATCTGGTGGTTCGGTACAATTCTTGCATCTGCCACTGCAACAATATCATCTTCTGCATAGACTACACTTTCTTTTTTGAACAATTGATCAAACAGTCCCATCTTAATCCTCCTTAGACAAAAGAGGCAGAATTGCCTCTTTTGATTATAGCATGTTCTTTAATTATGCTTCTGCCTTTTTACCCAGAACATAAGTTACAGCAAATGCCACAACAGTTGCGATAACCATGACTGCCATAGCTACTGCAAAGTTGTACATACCGCCGCCCATTTCAGCTGGAGTAATGTATGCTGCAAATGAGATGAAACCTGGAGTAGAAATTACATACTGAGTCATGCCAAGCAGACCACCGATGAAACCACCGATACCGCCACCAATCATAGCACCAATCAGTGGATAACGTTTTACAAACAGGACACCATATACACCAGGTTCAGTAATACCGCACAGAGCTGTTACACCAGCACCAGCAGCAACCTGTTTTTCTTCTGCCTTTTTCGCAATCAGAGCAACTGCCAAGCAAGCACCACCAACTGCAACGTTTGCAGGAGCCATACCAGCACAGATCAGAGGGTCAGAACCAACTGCAGCCAGCAGAGCAAATACAACTGGATACAGAGCGTTGTTCATACCAAAGAATACAAACCAGCAAGTGAATGCACCAACGATTGCTACAGAAAGAGCTGGGAATGCATTGTAGATACCATAAATTACATCAGCCAGAACAGTACCTACTGTATTACCAATAGGACCCAGAACAACCAGAGTTACTGGAACAGTAATCAGCATTGTGAACAGAGGAACAAAGATTGTTCTCATTGTAACTGGCAATGTCTTCTGGAAGAATCTGTAAACAACAGACATGAACAGAACACCCAGAATAATTGGGAAAATATTAGCGTTATAACCAATAGCCTGAATTGGAAGACCGAAGAAATCCAAAGCTACACCATTGATACCGTTAAACAGCAGAACGCATGCCAAAAATGCACCCAGATATCCATTTGATTTCAGACGATTAGCAGCTGAGAAACCAACAAATACTGGCAGGAAGTAGAATGCAGCCTGATTGATTGCATAAATCACCTGATAAGCACCAGAGTCAGCTGTAACACCTGCAAATGTTGTCAGCAGAGTCAATACCGCACCAGTTAACCCTCCAGCAACCAGAACTGGAATCACTGGAGAAAGTGTACCACCGATAAAGGACAGAATTGTTTCAACCAGTTTACCCTTTACAGCGCTATCTTCTTTCAAAGCTTCAGCATCAGCAACTTCACCACTTGCCTTGATTCCTTCAACACGTGTGAATTCTTCATACAGAGATGGAACATCCTGACCAATAACGAACTGATATTCACCATTCTGAACGATCAGATTCATAACACCAGGAATCTTCTTTGCTGCTTCCTGATCTAAAGCAGAAGCATTTCTAAGCTGAACACGTAAACGTGTCATGCAGTGGCTGACATTAGCGATGTTTGCGCTACCGCCGCAAACATCCAGAATAGCTTTACAAAGAGCCTTATAATCTTTCTTTGCCATATTATTTCTCCTTTAATCTTTCTTTCCAAAATTCTGCCAATCGGACATATCTCTACCCCATTCCTGTCCGTTTGACTTAATCAGTTTAGAATACCAGTAGAAACTGTCTTTCTTATAACGTTTCAAATCTCTTAAATCATCATCTGTTCGATTGACAAACACTAAACCATAACGTTTTGCCATACCGTTTCCAGTTGATAATAAATCTGTAAATGACCATGGATTAAATCCAAACACTTCAACTCCATCCTGAATCGCAAGACCTACATTGTATGCATAATCTCTCAGGTATTCGATTCTTAATGGGTCATGAATTTCACCATTTTCATCCATATCTTCATGTGCACCATAACCTGCTTCAGTAATCACCATAGGCAGATGATACAGATTCCACAGATAACGCAGTGAATATCTCATGCACACTGCATCAATATGCCAGTCCCAATCTGTTACTTCCACATGAGGATTTCTTGCCAGTGCATAAACCCCTGGGAAGTTAGGATAAGTAAAATCACCTTTGATACCTGATTTATTCAATCCGATTTCCTGTTTGAAGGATGGATCTGGTGCTTTACCAACATCTGATCGATAACAGTTCACTGCAATAAAATCAATTTCAGCCTGTTTAATGAATTCCATATCACCAGGCATGATTTTTGGATCAATGTTATGTTCTTTCCAGTAATTCTTTACAAATGTACTGTATTCTCTGTGATAATAGAAATCATCCCAGATTTTCTGTGTCAGTTCTTCTGCATTCAATGCAGCAATCTGGTCTTCTGGACGACATGAATCCGGATAAATTGGAACATATCCTGGTACTGGACCAATCTTTCCACCTTCAACCAGTTCATGACAAGCAACAACAGCCTTGGCATGGCACATGTTCATCACATGGTTGACCTGCCACTTTTCTTCAAACCAGTTCTTGCTTCCTTTTGACACGCCTAACCAGTCACCATATACAATCTGCATGTTCTGCTCATTGATAGACAACCAGTATTTCACACGATCACCAAAGTTTTCAAAACAAACTCGGCAGTAATAGTCAAACTCATCAATAATACCGCGGTCATACCAGCCACCGTATTTTTCATCTACCCATACAGGCATATCGTAATGATAAAGTGTTACGATTGGTTCAATTCCTGCATTTTTCAACTCATCAATTAAATTATTATAGAATTCCAACCCTTTAGGATTGACTTTGCGGTCAGCATCTGGAATCAGACGAGACCATGACAGTGAGAAACGATAGCTTGTAAATCCGCATTCCTTCATTAAAGCTACGTCTTCTTTGTAATGATGATAATGATCAGAAGCAACAGAATTATCTGCATATGGTTTTTTCGTCTGAGAGTTTAAGTCAATGATTGCAGGTGTTCTACCATCTGCATCAGTTCCCCCTTCAACCTGCCAGGCAGCACTTGATGCTCCCCACAAGAAACCCTCAGGAAAAACAGGATTCTGTTTATATCTCATTCATCCATCCTCCTTTTCTATGACATGATTACCTTTGCGCGCTTGTAACCTATTCTCATTATAGCTTTTTCAAATTAGGCTTCTGGGTTCAAAACTTGAACCTTAAACACCCCTTTCAGGACTGGTAAAACCGTTGACATCATTGTTTATGCTCGATATGATAATTCTATGAGACTTCAAGAAGAAACAGCAAATCGTACCATCCAGAACTTCAACTTGGTGACAAGTCTTTTAACTATTGTCAACAGCAACAAAACAGACGATATTTCCTACACTTTAGCGAAATATCTGCTGGCACATTTCAATGAAATCGAGACTCTGAATATCTACGATTTTGCCAATGCGTGCTTCACATCAAGAAGCAGCATTCAGCGCTTTGTGAAGTCCATCGGCTATGACAGTTTTACGACAATGAAGCAGAAAGTTGCAGAAAGCCGACATCATTTAAATGCTTATCATGAATATGCTCGACAATCCCATTTTGAATCTTATTTCAACCTGTCGATTCAGGATATGGTCACGGATATTACAGAAATGTTTCATATTCAAAACATGGATGTATTGATCGATCAGATTCTTCAATGTGAACATGTGGTCATTCTTCTGGCGGATACATGCAGTTCAGCAGCTCGTGGATTTCAGCGTGAAATGATTCTTCTAGGCAAAATCATTCATGTCGTGACATCTTCAAGTCCAGCAACACATCTATTGAATCGTTTAACCGAAAATGATTTAATCATCACGCTTTCTACAACAGGAAGCTTTGCGATTGCCATTCACAATGAACTCTCAGAGATTAAAGCTCATCGTGTCTTATTGACAATCAATCATTCAAAACAGTTTGAATCCTGGTTTAATAAAATCTATTATCTCAGCAGCAAAGAATATGCATCTGATGAAATACTTGCCAACGGACTCCAGAATGTCTATACAAAATATGGTCCACATTATTTCTTTGATCTGCTGTTCAGTCATTGTCTGCAGAAATACGAAAAAACAGTCTGATTAGACTGTTTTTTTATATTGAATATTCCTGACGGGCAATCACATGATTCTGGAATTCTTGATCCAGTTCAATGAAATAGGCACTCCATCCCCAGATTCTGACAATCAGATGACGATATCTCTCTGGTGTGATCTGAGCCTGTTTTAAATCAGACAAATTGACTGAATTGCATTGCAGCTGATGTCCGCCTTTGGTGACAAAAGCTTTCACAAACAAAGCAATCTTACGGATACTTTCTTCATCCACAAACATGGACGATGAAAATTCAAGGGTCAATGGACCGCCATTCATCGCATCCACCAGATCTGGTTTTGTGAATGATTCCAGAATGGAGACAGGTCCTGGTATTTTTGCATACAGACTTGGTGAATAGTTTGCGCTGAACGGTTCACCTTTTCTTCTGCCGTCGCATGAAGCACCAATCTCAGCTGCATGATCCAGATAAAACATCGCTGTTCCTGTACCTGCACGATAAATGCCACCCCACTCATTTTTTCTCCCTTTCAACGCATCACAGAACCACTGAAGCACATCCTTTGCCAAAGAATCTGTGAACTCATGATTCTGTCCCATCTTTGGTGTTCTGTAACGAAGCTGATGCAAAAGTTCCGGAGATCCTTCAAAGTCGTCATCGACGACTTTTACCAGCTCTTTGAGTGACAGCTGTTTTGCATGATACACAACTTCATGAATCGCACTCAATGAATCCACTGCCGTTGATAATCCTGTCCCATGAATTCCAAAGTTCATATACTGAACATCCAATGATGCTTCCATCAATGGGGATGGTACAAAATAAACATTGTGATACTGTGAAGTAATTGCATCACATTCCAGATGAATCTGATGACGATATTCACTTAATAAGTCTTCAAAAGAATCATAGTCTTTTGTATGCAAAGTCTTTTCCAGTACTTTAGGAAATGAACATGCACCAATGTTGACCACTTCAAATCCCTTTTTAGGAAGAATGATTTCCCAGCATGCCGCAACTGCATAATCACAGGCATCCTTAAAGTCATACCCTTTCTGTACAAGACCTTTAATGATCACATCATCATTCAGATACTGTGGAAAACCTAAACCTTCCTTCGTTAATTCAGATCCCAGTTCATACACAGACAAAGGAGTCTTTTCAGAAACACGCAGATTGATTTTAGGATCGATCAGATGATTTTCTTTTGAAGCTTTTAAACATAATTCAGAAAGCAGATTAAAACAGTCATTGCCCTCTTCATCCAGACCACCCAGCACAACACTTTGACCATTGTCCCCCTGTTGTACACCATCATAGAAATCACTGTCTATATTGAAAGACAAGAAGAAATCCTTGACCAGTTCCAATGCACTCTCCTGATTCAAAAGACCATTATCCATATCCTTTTTCAGATATGGATAAAAGATTTTATCAATTCTGCCACCGACAATCTGATAGCCACCTTCCAATAAATACGCATAATGCAGAATTCTGAAGAACTGGAAAGCTTCTTTTAATGTACGTGCACCCTGCATCGGGATATGAGACAACATTTCTACAACATCAGTTCTGCCAATACGTTCTGCCTCATTTTTATAACGCTGACACAGTTCAAACAAAGCATCCAGTTCTCTTCTGACATATTCATCTGCACGTTCATAAAGAGGCAACAGACCTTCTTTAATCAAAGTTTCATAGTCCGGTAGTAAATTGGATACATATCCTGTTTCATGAATGTAATGACCCTGACGGATTGTATCCCACTCTTCTTTTGTGAAACAATCAGGCAGATTTTCAATTGTACGCATCATGATAATCTGCTGACCTTCTAAAATCACAGGTGTTTCTTCATAACACATCATCTCAAAACGACGCACAACACGTTCTTTATCCGACAATTGAAGATCACAGTACACCTGTGCAACTTCATTTACTTTACGTCGATGATGTACATGATCTTTATCAAAAATACGATCTCTTAATGATTTCATTTTATCACCTGCTTATCTAAGTTTAAGATACATGATTTAAACGGAACTTTCAATCAAGATGCCAAAACATGTTATAATGAGAATATAAGTGAGGACATCATTATGCGTATTGCTAGTAAAAGAGTCTGGATTGCAGATCAGTTCACTCCTGCAGTCATCGAATTGGAAAATGGAATCATTAAAAATGTACTTCCGTATCATCAGGACAAGGTTGATCATGATTATGGAAATCTGAGAATTGTACCTGGATTTATGGACATTCACTGTCATGGAGCTTATGGATTTGATACCAACGATGCTCATCAAGAAGGACTTCGTACATGGACCAGAAACATTCCACAGGAAGGTGTTACTTCCTTTTTAGCCACAACCATTACACAAAGTGATGATGTTCTACTCAAAGCAGTTGAAAATGTAGCTGCAGTAATGGAAGAAGGATATGAAGGTGCTGAACTTTTAGGCATCCATATGGAAGGACCTTTTCTGGCACAGGAATTTAAAGGAGCTCAGCCTGAACAGTACATTGTTTCACCAAGTCTTGAAAAGTTCAAAAAGTTCCAGGATGCAGCCAAAGGAAATATCCGTTATATGACATTGGCCACTGAAAATGATAAAAACTTTGAACTGACTGACTACTGTGTAAAAAACGGTGTAGTCATCAGTGTAGGCCATTCTGCGGCAACCTATGAAGAAACGTTAATGGCATGGGCCCATGGTGCTTCCTGCATGACACACGTCTTCAATGGTATGAGTCGTTTCCATCACCGTGAAAATGGACTGACAGGTGCTGCATTACGTCTTCGTACAATGTTTGGTGAAGTCATCTGTGATGGCAATCATGTGACACCTGCTGCACTAAATGCTTATTTCCTTTCCAAAGGACCAGATTGGCCAATCATGATGTCAGATTCTGTCATGGCAAAAGGAACTCCTGCAGGATCCAGATTTCTGTTTGGCGGTCAGGAAATTGAAGTCTATGAGGATGGAAGTGCTCATATTATTGAAACAGGTGGACTGGCAGGATCAACACTCAGAATCAATGAAGGTCTTAAGATTCTGGTAGAAGATGCCTTGGTACCATTCAATTACGCGCTGAACGCCTGCACAATCAATCCTGCACGCTGTCTGCATCTGGAACACAGAAAAGGTTCCATTCAGACAGGAAAAGATGCTGATCTGGTTGTGTTGAATGATGACTACAGTGTTCATCAGACTTACGCAAAAGGCAGACAATGTCTGTAATCGTCTTCTATCTTGATAAAACAAAAAACATCTGATTACTCAGATGTTTTTTTCATGTTCATCGCCATCAGTAATGCACCTTCAACAGCACTTCTTTTAGGCATTTCCAAGATACAATCCATCGATTTCAGT
>JAFYOL010000176.1 GCA_017560205.1 Erysipelotrichaceae bacterium
ATCGTTTTGAGGCAGGATGAACTTGGAATGATTTCTTATCGATATGATTCTTACAGAAAAGATGTTTCGATAAAAGCTTACGAGCAGGAAGCAGACTCTCTGTAAGATACTGGACTGGCAAGATACAGTTCAGGTCATAGCATGAGCTATGATAAAAAATGACGAATTAATTTATTAATTCGTCACTACCTTGTTGTTGATTAAAGTCATGTTATGTTGATTCTATCTATGGTAAAATAAAAAAGAATTTGAAAGAAAGGAAGTGATGAAATGAACACAGTGAATTCATATGAAGTGCTTGTCATTGGTGGTGGACATGCAGGGTGTGAAGCCGCATTGATCGCAGCACGTATGGGATGTAAAACTGCGCTTGTTTCATTAAGTCGTGATCAGATTGCGAAAATGCCTTGTAATCCATCAGTAGGTGGACCTGCAAAGGGAATCGTTGTAAGAGAGATTGATGCGTTAGGTGGACAGATGGGTAAAACTGCTGACCAGACAGCGCTGCAGTTTAAGATGCTCAATACGACAAAAGGTCCTGGTGTACAGTCTTTACGAGTACAGTCAGATAAGATTGCATATGCAAAGGCTATGCAGAATGAACTTTTGTGTCAAAATAATTTGACAGTGATAGAAGATATGGTCACTGATCTGGTGATTGAAGAAGATGTTGTGAAAGGTGCCAACCTGAAAGATACAGGTTATGTATCTGCACAGTGTGTCATCCTGACAACAGGGACATACATGGCATCATTAGTGATGGTTTCAGATCAGGTGACAGAAAGCGGGCCAGATAATGAGCCGACATGCAATACATTGTCACAGTGTTTAAGAGACAATGGAATCGAAACATTCCGTCTTAAAACTGGTACACCTGCACGTGTACTGACATCATCCATTGATTTCAGCAAGACCTCTATTCAGCCAGGTACACCAGAGTTCTTCAGCTTCAGTACGATGACGGATGAGATTCTGCCATTTGATGAACAGGAAGTGTGTTATCTGACATACACTGCCCCTGAAACCCATGAGATTATCAATTCCAATCTGCATCGTTCCAGCATGTACTCAGGTGTGGTAAAGGGAGTAGGTCCTCGTTATTGTCCAAGCATTGAAGATAAGCTTGTGCGTTTTGCGGATAAGGATCGTCATCAGATTTTCCTTGAACCAGAAAGCAGAGAACTGGATACAACCTATGTACAGGGGTTCTCTACATCCATGCCATATGAAGTACAGGACAAGATGATTCATTCATTGCCTGGACTTGAAAATGCAGTGATCAAGAAATACGCTTATGCGATTGAATATGATGCAGTGAATCCGCTGCAGTTAAGACCATCGCTTGAATTAAAGAAGATTAAAGGACTTTTCTGTGCAGGACAGATCAATGGTACATCCGGCTATGAAGAAGCTGCAGGACAGGGTTTAATGGCTGGTATCAACGCAGTACGCAAACTGAGAAATGAAGAACCATTGATTCTGAAACGTGATGAAGCTTACATCGGTGTCATGATTGATGATTTAGTGACAAAGGGTACACAGGAACCATATCGTTTATTAACTAGCCGAGCAGAATTCAGATTACTGCTGAGACATGACAACGCAGATCAGCGTCTGACGGAAAAAGGATATGAATATGGTTCAGTATCAGAAGAAAGACTGAATCATTATCGTAACTGGATGAATCAATTGAATGCATTGAAAGAACAGATCAGAAATGTACATATCTCCATCGGAAATACGGAAGTCAATGAACTTCTGCACAAATGGGGATTTGAAGATTTAAGTGAAGGAATTTCACTGTATGAACTGGTCAGAAGACCACATGTATCACTAATCGAAGTTGCAGCTGTATTGGGCGTAGAAATTGATGCAAAGGCAGCTCGTCAGGTTGAAATTGAAATCAAGTATGAAGGCTACATCGAAAAGGCCAAGAAGGAAGCAGAACGTCTGTTGAAGATGGACCACACAAAACTTCCTGAAAATCTGGACTATGATGAAGTCGAACATCTGTCACTGGAAGGTCGACAGAAATTAAAGAAAATCATGCCGGCAACAATGGGCCAGGCATCTCGTATCTCAGGTGTAAATCCAGCAGACATTGCAGTGCTGGCCATGCACCTGGAAAGAAGAAGGAAAGGGTAACATTATGAACATCAATGAAGTCATCAGCAATGTCGAAATCTATGGCATCGAAAGCGCAATCCGCGGAAGCAAATATCCTATGGCTACTGATCTTTCCAAGGTCAATTCTGAAGTCACTAAGACAGTCATGAAGCTTGGGACAAGCCGTCAGGGAGAAGGTCATGACAACTTCCTGAATGGGATTCTGATTCAGTTTGATTTGAACTTTTCCAACAAAGCGTGGGTAGAAGCAGAACGTTATCATTTCCTGGATTTCATCAGTTCACAGTCAACAATGCATCGCATTACAAAGTTTGATCTGGACAAGGCATACATCGAATACGTGGATCCAAGAATGGTTGAAATCATGAAGGAAAAGGTTGCAGCATACAATGAACTGGAAGCTGCCAACAAGGCTAATCCTGATAAAGAAGTAACAGAAAAGCTGAAGAAGATGTACCTTGAAATCCTGTATTCAAACCCTGCTGGATTCAGACTGACAGCACGCATGACAACAAACTATCGTCAGCTGAAAACCATCTACAAACAGAGAAGAACTCATCGTCTTCCTGAATGGCAGGCATTCTGTGACTGGTGTGAAACACTGCCATATCATGAATTTATTACAGGACAGGAAGCATAAAGCTTCCTTTTCTTTATAAGAAAGGAGTCCTATGTTAAAGAAGATAATAATATTTCTAATAACGATTCCCATTATTGTAGGGTGTTCTGCAGCTCCCTCTATAGAAGAAATCAGAGCTGTATGGGTCAGTTATATTGACTACACTCAGATCTTATGGGGCAAGTCATTCAGTGAGTTTGAGGCAAGTGTTGATGAGATTGTAGACAATTGTGTGGAGTATAACATCAACACCATTTACCTGCATGCATCTGCCTTTACAGACGCTTATTATGATTCTGACTATTATCCAACACAGTATGTTGAATCACAGATAGGCGCAGATCTGAAGTATGATCCATTAGAGATTTTTATTGAAAAAGCACATGCCAAAAATATCCGAGTTGAAGCCTGGATTAATCCATTCAGATCATTTGATCAAAAGAAAATGGAGACTGTACCTGACTCTTATATCGTTAAAAAATGGGTCAACGAAGGAAATCGAAATGTCATCTTTTATAAAGATCGATATTACTTGAATCCAGCTTATGAAGAAGTACATGATCTGATTTTAAATGTGGTCAGTGAGATTGCGCAGAACTATGACATTGATGGTCTGCACATGGATGATTACTTCTATCCAGACCATGTGGATGAGAGTTTTGATAAGCTGGATTACATGGTCAGTGAAAGTGATTTATCACTTGAAGACTGGCGCAGAAACAACGTCAATGAACTGGTGGAAAAGATAGATAAGACACTCCATAAAATCGATAGTGATCTGTGGTTTGGCATATCTCCTGCAGGGAATCTGGAATACAGCAGAGAATCTATCTTTGGTGATGTTGAAAAATGGGTTGAAGAAGAATGGGTGGACTACATAGCACCTCAGATTTATTTTGGCTATACAAACAAAAGCAGACCCTATGCCGCAACCTTGCAGCAGTGGAGTGATGTGGTCAAGGGAACAGATGTACAGCTGATTGTAGGACTTGGGGCATACAAGATCAATCAGGAAAACGGAAACTCAGATGATGAAGAATGGATTGAAGATTCACAGATTCTGATGAAGCAGATTCAGGATGCAAAAAGCGCCTCCAATTATGCAGGATATGCCCTCTATAGTTATCACTCTATGTTCAGAGCTGAAGCAGATGATGTACAGGCTGTCATGAGTCAGCTGGAAGATATCAAATCATTATCAGAATAAATACAAGAAAAGACATCTTGATGGTTGTAAAGATGTCTTTTTTGATGGATAATAAATTTACTTAGAGGAGGATCATTTCATGATTTTAGATGATTATCAAAAGAGAGTTGACCAACTGTTTGACCAAGTCAAAACAACACAAAGAGAAAACATTATTACTGCAGGGAAAATGATTGCAGACACACTTCAGAATGGTGGAAACATTTACCTGAGTGAAATCTGTCATTCCATTCAGAATGACTTGATCGATAGAGGTGGAGGACCTTTCTGGTATCGTCCATTCCAGTACAAGCTGGAAGTAAAATCAGATGCTCGTCAGAGAGACAGAAGCGACATGGATCTGGATATGGAAGGTCTGGGTGCTTATATTCTGAAGGCTTCTACAATCCGTCCAGGTGACGTTCTGTTTGTAGGTTCAGTATCAGGACGTACAAAACACGTTGTTGACCTGGCTTATGAAGCTAAGAAGATGGGTATTAAAGTGATCGCCATGAGCTCAATGAGCTATGCTCAGAGTGTAGGTCCAGTACATTCATCAGGAAAGAAACTGTATGAAATCGTTGACCTGACATTGGACAACTGTGCACCAGCTGCAGAAGCTATGCTGGAAGTTGAAGGTGTTGAAGCTAACTTTGCAGCAGCAAGCGGTCTGGCAAGCTCATTCATTCTGTGGTCTGTAACAGCAGTTGCGATCGAAGAAATGAAAGAACGCGGCATGGATCCACTGCTTCTGAAGAGCACAAACTATCCAGGTGGACCTGACTACAACGATGGTCTGGTAAGACCTCGTTACTGGAAACAGGGTTATTAATCACAATTAAGGAGTCTGAAAAGACTCCTTTTTCTATATTTTTATGAATTTATGTTAAATATAATGATTTACAGTGCTTAATTTATGACATATAGAGCAATTTAAGTGTGAAACAAGACTGAAAAGCAGATCTGATTATTGATTTATAATAGAAAAGAGCAGCGGAAACATTCACCAGATCCTTGATATGAGATGTTTAATGTTCGATTGATAAGAAAAACATAGTGTCATATTTATAGAACTGTAATATTCGATATTATAAATTGATTTTGTATTTTATAGTGTAAATTAACAGTACTTGGTACAATGCATCATGATAAGATAAAAAAGAATCCTGTGAATTTCTTGGTTTCACTATAGAGCTAAATCAGGAATTTTGTTATAATAATTAAACGGAGGACACAGGATGAAAAAAGAAGAATTTATTCAGTGCTGTAAAGAAAATGGTCTTGATTTAACTGAGCAACAGATTCATCAGTATGAGACTTATGCACAGCTGCTTAAAGAGTGGAATGAAAAAATGAATCTGACCGCAATTACTGAATTCGAAGAAGTTCTGGATAAGCACTTTTATGATTCCTTGCTTCCATCGTTTTCGTCATCAATTCAGGGGACATTGTGTGATGTTGGATCAGGTGCGGGTTTCCCATCGATTCCATTAAAGATTGCATATCCGGAATTGAAAGTTGTGATTATAGAACCATTAGGAAAACGTGTAACTTTCTTAAAGGAAGTTGTGCGTGTTCTTGGATTGAAAGATGTTGAATGCGTGAATGCTCGTGCTGAGGATTACGCTAAACAGGATCGTGAATGTTTTGATGTAGTAACTGCACGTGCAGTTGCGAATTTAAGAATGCTTTCTGAACTTTGTATTCCTTTAACGAAAAAGGGTGGTCTTTTCCTTGCGATGAAGGGCTCAAATGGTCTTGAAGAAGATCGTGAAGCTGTGCATGCATTGAAGGTGCTTGGATGCACTTTGGAAAAGACAGAAGAACGTCATCTGAATGATGGAAGCACAAGAGTGAATCTGTTCTATCGAAAGAATCGTTCTACTCCAGTGCAGTATCCTCGTCAGTTTGCGAAAATCAAGAAGAGTCCACTGTAAAGGAGAAGTTTGAATGCAGCAGGTCATTACAATACCTACTAGAAAGATCAGGCCGAACCGCTATCAGCCTCGTCTGGTTTTCAATGAAGAAAGCATTATAGAGCTGGCGCAGTCCATCAAGGAAAATGGATTGATTCAGCCCATTGTCGTTAGAGACATGATTGATTACTATGAAATCATTGCAGGTGAAAGAAGATTCAGAGCTTGTCAGTCACTGGGGATGGAAACAATTCCAGCAGTGATCAAGAGCACAAGCGAGATGGAATCTGCACAGCTTGCGTTGATTGAAAATATTCAGCGTGAAGATTTAAGTGCTATCGAAGAAGCAAAGGCTTATCTGATGATTATGCGTCAGTCAAGCTGTACACAGGATGAAATGGCATCCCGTATGGGGAAAAGTCAGTCAACAATTGCCAATAAGATTCGTCTTTTAGGTCTGCCTGAAGAAGTTCAGAATGCAATCACAGAAAGAAAGCTGACTGAACGTCATGGGCGTGCACTTTTGAATGTTGAACCGGAAAAACAACATGAAGTATTTGAACATGTCATTTCACATGGGCTAAATGTTGCACAGACAGAAGCTTATGTAAAAACAAATGCGTCAAAGAAGAAAGAAACAAAACAGAAAACGAAAGCGGTTGCTCGTCATATGAGAATTGCATTCAATACAATTTATCAGGCTGTGAAGATGGTCACTGATGCAGGAATTGAGGCAACAACTCAGGAAGTAGAAAATGATGATGAGTTTCAGATTATCATTAAGTTCCCAAAAAGATAGGGTGTGAGTTTCATGGGGAAGATTATCGCAGTCGCTAATCAGAAAGGCGGCGTAGGAAAAACAACAACCAGTGTCAACCTGGCAGCAGGTCTTGCGTATCTGGGTAAAAAAGTTATGCTTGTGGATTTTGACCCTCAGGGAAATGCTTCACAGGGAATCAGTGGAAATGATCATAACTATAGAAAAAGTGTCTATGATGTACTGATGCATGATTGTTCAGTGGATGAAGCACTGAAACATATCAAGATGCCTCCAATTGATCTGCTTCCTGCAACCATTGAGCTTGCAGGTGCTGATCTGGAAATGGCAAGCTTTAAAGCTGGCAGAGAAAAACAGTTGAAAGAACAGCTGGATGTCGTAAGAGATCGTTACGATTATATTCTGATTGACTGTCCGCCATCACTTGGTTTATTGAATACCAATGCATTGACTGCGGCAGATTCTGTCATTATTCCAGTACAGTGTGAATATTATGCACTGGAAGGACTGACTCAGCTGCTGTCTACAATTCGTCTTGTACAGCGTCTGTTCAATGAAAAGCTTGTGATTGAAGGTGTACTGTTGACGATGTTTGATGCACGTACAAAACTGTCTGTTGAAGTTCAGCAGGAAGTTCGCAAGTATTTCAAGGAAAGTGTTTACAAGAGCTACATTCCAAGAAATGTACGTCTGTCAGAAGCACCATCAACAGGACAATCAATTTTCGAATATGATGTTCGTTCAGAAGGAGCGAAGGCATATGCATCATTGGCAAAGGAAATTATTATGATCAATGATAGAAAAGGAAGGAATGTATAATGGCAGCACCAAGAAAAACAGGTCTGGGACGTGGACTTGACGCAATCTTTGGAGAAGGCGTAGAAAACGTACTGGAAGATATTCAGGCTGGTAAAACTGAGCATGTCTCTTCAAAAACAGAACTTCCTGTTTCTGAAATTCGTGCAAATCCTTATCAGCCAAGAAAAGTATTTGATGATGAAAAATTGAAGGAATTGGCTTCTTCAATTAAAGAACATGGTGTATTTACACCAATTCTTGTACGAAAAAGTGTTCATGGTTATGAATTGATCGCAGGTGAACGTCGTCTGCGTGCATCTAAGCTTGCAGGTAAGGAAACAATTCCTGCAATTCTGGTTGAATTCAATGATGAACAGATGATGGAAATCGCATTGCTGGAAAACATTCAGCGTGAAGATCTCAACATCATGGAAGAAGCTGCAGCTTATTCAAAACTGATGGAACGCATGGGATACACTCAAGAGCGCTTAGCTGAAAGAGTCGGCAAGTCTCGTGTGCATATCGCAAACACAATTCGTCTTTTAAAGCTTCCTGCATCAGTTCAGCAGCTGGTTGCAGAAGCTAAGTTGTCACAGGGGCATGTACGTCCTTTGATTACATTGGAAGATGAAGGTCTTGCATATGATATTGCGATGAAGATTGTGGACGAAGGTTTATCTGTGCGTGCAGTAGAAAAGATGGTTCGTGATGCAAAAGAGCCAAAACCTGCAAAGAAGGAAAAAGTAAAAGATCACAACCTGATCTATGTAGAAGAAATCATGCAGAAGAAACTGCAGACTAAAGTAAAAGTAGAAGGCAAATCTATTACAATTTCATATCAGGACACAAAGGATTTAAATCGAATCCTTGAACTGATTGGCTGCATCGAAGAAGATTAAAGAATAAATCCTCCCTGTTAAAAGGGAGGATTTCTATTTCAGTAAGGTAAATTGGAATTGACTAAAAAGCATTTCCTGACACTTCAATGTGTCTGCGAATTTCTTTTTCATGGTTTAAACAGTATGCATAGGCTTCTTCCATAAAATCTGTAATGTTGTATGTGCGATAAAGATCATCTATTGTATCGAGTATTGGTGAACCGTTCACAATCATATTCTGGAAATAAGGATAAACACATCCTCCGTTTTCTTTTGGAAAATAGGGATTCAAAGAACTTAATCGTTCATCTCTCATGATTGTCTCTACTACCATCTCACTTAATATCCACTTTAAAGAAGGTGTCTCATATTCATCATAGCTGTCATCAAAATGATGATTCCATACATAGAACCAAAAATAGTGAATAACTTCATGAAGAGATAATCCTAATGCACCTTTCTCACTGTTCATATAGAACACATCAAAGGACTGTTCTTTTAAAAAACGAGGACTGATAGGATTTAAAGTTATATTGGCGGTCAAATTATTAAAAATAGAAGCTGCATCTAAATTAAACGCTTCAGATAGTGCCTCTTCGATTTGACATTTATGTTTCTGAAAATGATTGTTATAACAAATGACTTTACTGTCGATTTCTTTGCGTAGGCATTCGTAAGCATCTTTTAACACATCATTTATGTATTTCTGTTTGTCTGAGAGATTTAAACTTAAAAGTGTTTGTTTATCAAGCTGCGGATAGAAGTGGAATATGGATTCTGACCAAAATGGAGTTTGATCACCTGTAAGAAACAATAGAATACTATCAAGTGAATAGATGTATCCAGGATTTTTATATGTTATATTCATGGATTAACTGGTCCGTTCAATTCTTATTGTCGAGGTTCTTCAGATTTTTGTTTCTCATTCTTGTCGATGGCAGAAATCCATGTGAGGCATGCAATAAAAAACAAGAGTGGGACAACCGCAATCGAAATATCAATTGTACCAAAACTGAAAAGGACAATCATTCCACATACAACAGTCAAGAATCCAAAAATAAATGCAGCAATCGTAAATTTCTTTTTCATAGTAACTCCTGAATCATGGTTATGAATTAGTTATATCATATTTAAAAATAAAACTCCACGATGTGGAGTTTAAGAGTTTTTCAGAGTTTCTTTTTTGATCACATCCTGTTTGATGAGTCGGTAAAGTGCTGCAGAGATAGGAACACCCAGAAGCATGCCAGGGATACCCATGACACCACCACCGATAGTAACTGCAGCAAGTACCCACAATGCAGGAAGTCCAAGTGAACTGCCAACGACCTTTGGATAAATCAGATTGCCTTCAATCTGTTGCAGGACAACGATGAACACCAGAAACAGAAGAGACTGAACTGGTGAAACAGTCAGGATCATAATGGCCCCAACAGCTGCACCAATGTATGCTCCAGCAACAGGAATCAAAGCAGTAAATCCAATCAAGGTACCAATCATCACTGCATATGGGAATTTGAAGATCATCATCCCCAATGCACACAAAGCACCAAGGATCACAGCTTCAGTACACTGACCAACCAGATACTTGCGGAAGCAGTCATCAAAGATCCCAAGGATCTCTTTAAAACGAAGATAGAACTTTGAGTTTGTATAGACCTTCAACAGACGATCCGATTGTGCCTGAAGAGTTTCTTTGCTGAGAAGCAGATAAATCGAGAAAATCAGAGATACCAGTAAAGTTACTGTAGTCGAGAAGATAGAAGATACAAGTGAACCAATTGTGCCAAGACCACTGGATAACACAGGCATCAATTTGTTAAGGAAACCATTCCAGTCAAGACCTGCAAGATCATTTGTGATGTCTGTAGGCAGAAGATTTCTAATGTTAGGATCCTTTAAAAGCTGATCAATAAATCCAGGGATTTCTGCAAACAACAGTTTAAGACACAATGTCAATTCAGGAATAACCAGGTAGAAAATTCCTGCGACAATGGCAACAAAACTGATCATTGCCAAGGTCATGCACAATGCTCTTCGTGTAGAAAATTTAAGTTTCTGGAAGTAAGATTGACGTTCATAAAAGCTCATCAACAAATTCACGATATAGGCAATGATCAACCCAATCAGCAGGGGTGATGCAGCACGTACACTCGTGAGCGCAAGCTGTACAGCAGTATGCCAATAGGTGGTCGCAAGCCACAAACCAAACAGACAGATGCTGGCTTTAATGAATGTTTTCCAGGATAAGTTTTCCATAAAACACATCCTTTCTAAAGTACGTTTGTAAGAAGTATATTGAATTTACGCGGGAAAATCAAGATAGATGATATAGAGGTTTACAAATAAAAGAAGATGTAATATATACATAAAACACTATAAATAAAAGATAATATAAAATTACTAATAACGATTCCCATTATATTAATGAAGAAAACAGTTCTAATTTCATCAATATAAGCAGAAATGCACAGATGTAATTTACTTGGGTTTGTGATAGAATGGGACAGAAAGTGAGGCGAAGATTATGCTGCATGATACAATAGCTGCAATCTCAACGGCAGATGTAGAAGCTGCGATTAGTATTGTCAGAATGTCAGGAGAAAATGCAATCGAAATCGCCAATGAAATCTTCAGTAGAAATCTTTTGAATGTACCAAGTCATACTGTACATTATGGAATGATTAAAGATGGAGATGAAATCGTAGATGAAGTTTTAGTGAGTGTGTTCAGAGCACCTAAAACATTCACACGTGAAGATATCGTAGAAATCAATTGTCATGGCGGTCGTATCGTGACACGTCGTGTTCTCGCACTGTGTCTTGAACATGGTGCTCGTCTTGCAAGGGCAGGTGAATTTACACAGCGTGCTTTCTTGAATGGACGCATTGACTTGACTCAGGCAGAGGCAATCGGAGATCTCATTCATGCGGATTCACAGCGTTCCGCAAAGATGGCCATTGGCGGTGTAAAGGGTTCGGTCAAGGGATTGATTCAGCCTGTGATTGATGAACTGCTGGAGCTGATCGCAACGATTGAAGTCAATATTGACTATCCTGAATATGATGATGTGGAACAGCTCACAGATGAAATTGTACTGCCAAGAGCTGAGAAGATGATTTCTAAAATGCGTGAGATTGAACGTAAGGCAGAGAGTGGTCGTATCCTGAAAGAAGGAGTTAAGACAGTCATTGCCGGTAAGCCAAATGTAGGAAAGAGTTCATTGTTGAATGCCTTGTTGGAAGAAGAGAAGGCCATCGTAACAGATATTGCAGGGACAACACGTGACCTGGTTGAAGGTATCATTCCATTGGAAAATGTGACATTGCATCTGTTGGATACAGCCGGTATTCGTGAGACAGAAGATGTCGTTGAAAAGATTGGGATTCAGAAGACACTGCAGGCACTGGATGAAGCGGAGCTTGTAATTGTGGTACTGGATGGAAGCCGTGCATTGGATGAAGAAGACAGAACACTGCTGGAAAGAACTGCTGATATGAATCGCATTGTCGTTACCAACAAATCTGACTTAGCTTCTCAGTTTGAAGAAGGCATTATCATCAGTGCTGCCCAGAATGATATTTCTGGTCTGATTGATGAAATCAACAAACGTTATGAAAAACATCAGTTTGCTTTAGAAGAAGGCACACTGAACAATGAAAGACAGATTGGTCTGATCCGCAAAGCCATCAAGGCGATGAATCAGTCCATCAATGCACTCAGGCAGGGTGCAGAACTTGATCTTGTCACTATTGATTTTCAGGAATGTTATATTGCATTGAAGGAAATTCTGGGTGAAGTATCAAGAGAAGATCTGCTGGATGCAATTTTCAGCAATTTCTGCCTTGGAAAGTAGGTAGACTATGATTGAGTTTCTGGATAGCCATGCGCATATCTTCTGCAAGGAATATGGGGATGATTCAGATCAGATCATTCAACATGCCAAAGATGCAGGTCTGACACACTTGATGTGCATCTGCTGCAGTCTTGAAGAAGCAGAACGTGCATTTGAAAAACAGAAGACTGAACCTTTTCTGGATGTAGCTGCAGGATATCATCCTGAAGAAGCGGATGATGTAACAGATGAGCGTATGCATGAACTGGAAGTCATGATTCAAAGCGGTAAGCTGAATGCTGTTGGTGAAATTGGTCTGGATTATTACTGGCGTAAAGACAACATTGAAAAACAGAAGAAAATCTTTATTGAACAGATCAAGCTTGCACAGAAGTATGATCTTCCTGTGATTGTGCACAGTCGTGATGCAATCCTGGATACATACAACATCCTGAAGGAATATCCTGTGAAAAAGACAGGAATCATTCACTGTTTCTCATCAAGTGCAGAAATGGCAAGAGAATTTGTCAAGCTTGGATATCTGATTGCACTGGGAGGTCCTGTCACATTCAAGAACGCAAAAGTTCCTAAGGAAGTGGCAAAGGAAGTTCCGCTGGATTATCTTCTGATTGAAACAGATTGTCCATATCTGACGCCAACTCCTCATCGCGGCAAGAGAAATGAGCCGATGTATATTCCGTTTATTGCCAATGAAATTGCATCATTACGTGAGATTGATTTGAAGACACTGATGGATGCAGTACAAAAAAATTACCAGAGACTCTTTTCGAAATAACTGAAAGGAGCATCTATGAAAAAAGGAATCATCTTGTTGATAGGATTATT
Source organism: Erysipelotrichaceae bacterium (assembly GCA_017560205.1). Classification (GTDB taxonomy): domain Bacteria; phylum Bacillota_I; class Bacilli_A; order Erysipelotrichales; family Erysipelotrichaceae; genus RGIG1896. The sequence goes on from JAFYOL010000176.1 coordinate 12,984, forward strand.
GATCGGGATGAGTCTGATGAAAAAGAAAGAAACTGTCGTAATGGAAGATGTAGATCGGGTTGAATGGCTAAGAGACAGCCAGACAGCCGAAAGGAATGCTGCAGTACAAGTCGGCAGTTTTTTTGTGTCAGAACGCAGTACAGTCTATGGTGCAGATTGTGCAGGGTGTCCTTTGAATGATGGCATAGGGTTGACAAGTTCACAGATTGAATTAACGACAGATTCTGTTAGACAAAGTGATGGCACATGGAAAAAGGGAGTTACTTATGATGGGTATTATCTTGTGGCATCTGATGCAGCATTGCCGATGTGTACAGTGCTGAAAGTATCTTCTCATAGTTATGAGGGCTCAGGAATAAACAAAGGTGTACCTTTTTATGCACTGGTTGTGGATAGAGGAAGCATGATTCAGGAAAACTGCATTGATTTGTTTGCGGGGAAAGAAGAGGATCCTCTGATTACTCATGATACTTTGAATGGTGCAGTCATTGAGATAGTCGGTTTTCTGAACCATGAAAAAGATGAATCTGGAAGGATGCGATGTGCAGGTCAGTAAACCTGCATTTTCTTTTTGTGGTCAATTGTGATAAAATAGCGTCAGGGTGAAACTCATGAAAATACAGGAAGTCATTGTCGTTGAAGGAAAAAATGATACAGCAGTACTGAAAAGTTATTTTGACTGTGATACCATCGAAACACATGGAACATGCCTGTCAGATTTTACTCTTCAATTGATTGAAAAGATGCAGAAAAAAAGAGGTGTGATCATCTTTACGGATCCTGATTATCCAGGTGAAAGCATTCGCAAGCAGATCAATCAAAGAGTAAAAGGCTGCAAGAATGCATTTGTCCCAAAAGAAATGGCAAAGACTGAAAAGAAGGTTGGCGTTGAACATGCATCAAAGGAAGTACTGGAAGATGCATTGAGAAACTGTGTCAGCTTTGATCAGAATGAGCCGCCCATCACAATGGAGCAGTTTTATGATTTAGGATTGTCAGGAAAAGACAACAGTGCATATCTGCGTGATGTCTTATCTAGACATTTCCATTTGGGACACTGCAATGCCAAGACGCTGTACAAAAGATTATGTATGGCAAACATCACCTATGAAGAAGCAGAAGAAATTTGCCGGAGGGCTGTATGAATAAACCGATAGCAACTGTCGCAAGAACGAATGAAATTCTGAAGCGATTTGATTTAAACGCAAAAAAGACCTTTGGTCAGAACTTTATTATTGAACCGCGCATCGTAGAAAAGATTGCGGAAAGTTCACAGTGTCAGGATGGAGCTGCCATTGAAATTGGTCCTGGTATTGGGGCTTTGACAGAGCAGCTTGCGTTAAGAGCGAAACATGTCACATGTTACGAAATTGATGAAAGACTGAAAGAAGTACTGGCCTATTCCTTGGAAGAATATGACAATGTCGAAATCATCTTTGAAGATTTCTTGAATTGTGATCTGAAGAGTAAAGTAACAGAACTGAAGGAAAAGTATGGCAAGGTTGTCATTGCGGCAAACTTACCGTATTACATTACAACAGCACTTCTGTTTAAGATCTTTGAAGCGAAAGTACCGCTGGATGCGATTACGGTTATGATGCAAAAGGAAGTCGCTGATCGTTTTACTGCCAAGGTATCAACGAAAGACTACAATGCATTAAGCATTATCTCGTCAGTTTATTATGACTGTGTGCCTGTTATGAAGATTCCAAGAACGATCTTCAATCCTAAACCTAATGTCGATTCAGCTGTCATTCAGTTCAGAGTGAAGCAGAATCCTTTGAACATTGAAGATGAACAGGGATTCTTTGAAATGGTGAAGGCATGTTTCAAACAGAGAAGAAAAACCATCTACAACAACTATCGTGAATATCTCAAAGATAGTGATTTAGCTCAGGAAATTCTGAATGAAGCTGGAATTGAGCTGTCTGCCCGTGCAGAAACTTGTACAATGGAAGATTTTATCCGTTTGAAAGGGGTACAGGATGAAAAGAAGAGCGTACGCTAAAGTAAATCTTGGTTTAGATGTCGTATGTCGTAGAGAAGATGGCTATCATGAATTGAATATGATCATGGTCCCAATTGATTTCTATGATATCGTTGAAGTGAACTTCAGTGACACGATGTCCTTTACATCCAATGTTGCTTATCTGCCGACAGATGATAAGAATACCATGTTGAAGGCAGTGAATGTGATGCGTGAATATTTCGGATTTACTGAGAACTTTGCGCTGAACTTGTCAAAACACATTCCATCACAGGCAGGGCTTGCAGGTGGAAGCAGTGATGCTGCAGCGACGATGCATCTGATCAAGGAAATGCTGAATCTTGAAGCGGATGATGAAACCATGATTCAGCTGGCTAAAAAGGTGGGTGCTGATGTGCCGTTCTGTTATATGGAACAACCTGCACAGGTCAGCGGTATTGGTGAGAAGATGGATTACTTTGATCTTGAAGCTGATTTCTATCTCTTTTTAGCGAAGCCATATCGTGGTGTGTCCACAAAGAAGGCTTTTGAAAGTATCAATTTTGATACATTAAGACATCCAAACATTGAAGCATTAAGAGAAGGTCTTGAAAACAGAAACTATTATCAGGTCCTGGGCGCTTTAGGCAACTCTCTGGAACAGCCTGCATTTGAACTGGTTCCACAGATTAAAGAAGTAAAACATGATCTTCTGGATATGGGATTTGATGGGGCATTGATGTCAGGTTCAGGCTCTACTGTCTTTGGTATTACGAAAGATAAAGAGCTGATGGAACGTGCATCTGCCTATTTCAGAAAAAAAGGATGCTTTGTACGAAAAACACGTATACTTCAACCACGTAAGGAACTTGAAAGATAGTTCCTTTTTATTTTTATATAAAAACAGGGAAAAAAGCCCTAAAAGGCTTTTTTTATCATCACAATTTGAGTAAAATAGTAACGTGGAGGACTAAGAAATGAAATCAGCAATATTAATGGCTGCCGGTAAAGGAACGCGTATGCATTCTGATTTACCTAAAGTCATGCATCAAGTCTGTGGTAAACCAATGTTGTCTCACATCATTGATAACTGCAGAAAAGCCTCAGTAGAAAGAATAGTGACAATTGTTGGTTATGGTCATGAAATTGTAGAAGCAGCAATGCAGAATGAATGTGAATTCGCACTGCAGATGCCACAGCTGGGAACTGGTCATGCAGTAATGCAGGCTACACAGCTGGAAAACGAAAAAGGACTGACTTTAGTTATCAATGGGGATTGCCCATGCATTCAAAGTGAAACACTGGAACAGCTGTTGAAAGAATGTGAAGATGCAGATATGGTCGTTCTCAGTGCAGTTGTAGAAGATGCAAGATCATATGGTCGTATTGTCCGTAAGGAAAATGGAAACATTGATCGCATTGTAGAATTCAAGGACTGCAATGAAGAAGAAAAGGCAATTCATGAAATCAATACAGGCATTTACTGTTTCAACAATGAAAAACTGTTTAAACATCTGAAGGACATTGGAAACAAGAATGCTCAGAAAGAGTATTACATTACTGATCTGGTTGAAATCTTCAATCGCAATGGTCTGACTGTAAAGGCTACAATCGCTAAAAACAATGAAGAAGTAGCAGGGGTAAATGACTGTTATGAATTGTCTTTGGCAGAGAAATGGATGAGAGCTCAAATCAATGAAAAGTGGATGAGAGCTGGAGTTACATTTGTGAATCCAGATGCAACATATGTGGGTACAGATGTTACATTTGGTCATGATGTTACTTTGTATCCGAATGTAACATTGACAGGAAAAACTCATATTGGTAATGGAACAACAATTTTACCGAATTGCTGGCTGGAAAATGCAGTAATTGGTGAAAACTGCAAGATTGATGCTTCTCGTATCATTGATAGTGAGCTTAAGGATGACATTACGGTAGGTCCTTTCGCCCATATTCGTGGACATTCACTGGTTGAATCTAAAAACCGAATTGGAAATTTCGTTGAATTCAAAAACAATCATATTGGATATGATAGCAGATGTGCTCATCTGACTTATTTGGGAGATTGTGAAATTGGAAGCAACGTAAATATTGGCTGTGGCGTAGTTACAGTAAACTACGATGGTAAAAACAAATGGCGCACAACAGTAAAAGATGGCGCGTTCATTGGTTCAAACGCAAATCTGATTGCACCAGTTACGGTTGGTGAAAATGGATTTGTAGCTTGCGGCAGCACAATTACCGACAATGTTGATGACACTGACATGGCAATTGCCCGTGCAAGACAAGTCAACAAACCAGGATATGGAAAAGCGTACCTTGATAAGGTTCGTGGAAAAAAATAAATAGGGGGAAAACTAAAATGATGAAAGAAACTGTAATCTTCTCGCTGTCTTCAAGCGTAGAACTGACCAAAGAAATCTGCAACTATCTGAATCTGCCAATGGGTAAATGTGCAGTAAGACATTTTGCGGATGGAGAAATTCTGATTGAACCTGAAGAAACTGTACGTGGCCGTTCAGTATTTATCATTCAGTCAACTTGTGCACCAGTGTCTGAAACACTGATGGAAGTTCTGATCTGTCTGGATGCATGCCGTCGTGCAAGTGCAGGAGAAATTACTGTTGTAACACCATACTTCGGATATGCTCGTCAGGACCGTAAGGCTCGTGCTCGTCAGCCTATCACAGCGAAGCTGGTTGCCAACCTGCTGGAAAGCGCAGGAGCTGACCGCGTTGTCACTGTTGACCTGCATGCTACACAGATTCAGGGATTCTTCAATATCCCAATCGATAACCTGAGTGCTATCTCACTGATTGGACAGTACTTCCGTTCTAAGAATCTGGACGACATCGTTGTTGTATCTCCTGACCACGGTGGAACAACTCGTGCTCGTAATCTGGCTGACCTGTTGAATGCTCCACTGGCAATCATTGACAAGCGTCGTCCAAAACCAAACGTAGCTGAAGCTATGAACATCATCGGGGACGTTGAAGGTAAAGATGTTGTCATCATCGACGACATGTGCGATACAGCAGGCAGCTTGGTAGCTGGTATCAAGATCCTGAAGGACAAGGGTGCTAAGGATATCTACTGTGCAGTCAGCCATGGACTTCTGTCTGGACCTGCAGTTGAACGATTGAACAACGCCCCTATCAAGGAATTCGTTATCACAAACACAATTGAACTTTCTGAAGAAAAGCGCAAAGCTTGCCCTAAGATTACAGTATTGTCAGTAGGTTACATGCTGGCAAAGACAATCGAAGCGATCAAGACACACTCACCTGTATCTGAAGTTTACGATTTGTTCAATGACAAATAAGAAGAGCCGAAAGGCTCTTTTTACTTTATATATCTATATAATGGGAATCGTTATTAGAAAAACTTAAATAAGCTTTTATTATCATATTATTTACTATTATTAAATAGATGAAACAATAGAGATATAACACTGTATCCAGGTAATAAATCATGAAAACACCATCCGGAAATGTAATTATTTCCCAAACACATGAAATTTCACATGCATTTTATATAAAGAAAGGAATGTTTTGTATAGCGTTAGAGCAGGGAAAACTGTTATGATAAGTATATGTAGTAGGGGTTTTATTTTATGATTTACATTGAACAAGTTGTGGACTTTCTGAATGATATTTTATGGGGTCCGCCAATGATTTTTCTTTTGACAGGGACACATATCTGGATGACCTGGAAGACTGGGATAGTCCAGAGATATGTCTTCAAAGGGATCAAGTTATCCGTCTCCAAAGATCCGGATGCGCAAGGAGATATCAGTCCCTTTGCGGCATTGACAACTGCTTTGGCATCAACGATTGGTACTGGAAATATCATCGGTGTTGCGACTGCGATTGTATCAGGAGGACCTGGTGCTGTGTTGTGGACATGGCTAGTGGGTGTATTGGGAATTGCGACAAAGTATGCAGAGAGTCTGATTGCGATCAAGTATCGCAAGAAACTGCCGGATGGTTCTTATATCGGTGGTGCCATGACTGCACTTGAACATCTGAACTTGAAGGGTGTCGGAATTCTGTTTGCACTGCTGACAGGGGTATGTGCATTCGGCATTGGCTGTGGTGTTCAGTCCAATGCGATTGCGGATGTTATTTATACTAACTACAAGATTCCTGTTGTGATTACTGCATTTGTGATTGCAGTACTGACAGCGATTGTGATTTTAGGTGGGGTCAAGTCAATTTCTACTGTATGTGAAAAGCTTGTCCCATTCATGTCTTTGTTTTATGTGTTAGGTTGTGTTTATATCCTGTATTATAATCGTGCTTATTTAGGGGATACGATTTCATTGATTATCACAAGTGCATTTACACCAAGAGCAGCAATGGGTGGATTTGTAGGTTCAACGATTATGGTTGCGGCTCGTTATGGTATCGCAAGAGGTTTGTTTTCAAATGAATCAGGTATGGGTTCTGCACCGATTGTTGCGGCAGCATCCCAAAGTAGAAACTCAGTACGTACTGCATTGATTAGTTCAACAGGTGTGTTCTGGGATACCGTTGTGGTTTGTCTGGTAACAGGTCTTGTACTGGTTTCAAGCATCATTGCCAATGATGCAGTCAGCAGCGTTGGTCTTGAAGGTGGTCAGCTGGCTTCTTTGACATTCGCTCAGATTCCAGTTGTGGGTACTCCACTTCTTGTGTTTGGGGTTATGACATTCGCCTTCTCTACCATTTTAGGCTGGTACTATTATGGAGAACGAAGTGTTGTTTATCTGTTTGGAAACAAGGCAAGTTTCCCATATCGACTGCTTTGGGTAGTCTTTGCCTTCTTGGGTGCGGTCTTGAATCTGGCACTGGTATGGAAGATTGCGGATGCGTTGAATGCATTGATGGCAATTCCAAATCTGATTGCAGTATTGCTGCTGAGCAATCTGATTGTCAAAGAGACAAAGTATTATCTTCATGAAGATCGATTAGATGAAAGAGATCCAGAATTGAAATAAAAAAGAAGACGTTCGATTGAACGTCTTTATCATTTTAGAAATCTTCGAAGGCAACCAGGATACCGCCAAGTTCTGCATAGAAGCAGTTGAGGGCATGGTTGAGATGAATTTCAATCTGGCATTCAGGGAATTCCGCAAGAATTGCGTTCTTGAGAGATTCAGCGCCTTTTTCGTTGTAGCAGTGACCAATCATCACCTTAGCACCTTTGAATCCGAGTTCTTTCATGTTGTTGAGAAGAAGAGGGATAGCGCGCTTTTCACCACGGCATTTGTTGCGCTGTTCCAGCTGACCTTCTACAGCTTCACCGACAATGCGGATACCCAGAGCATTCACTGCCATCGCAATCGCAGGACTTACACGTCCATTTCTTGCCAGGTTTGTCACTGATTCCAGTGAAAACAGCAGGTGAGTGTGTGAATAGTATTCAGTGATCTGTTCCTTTACTTCTTCAAATGACAGACCAGCATTGATCAATTCAGCCAGTTTATCAATGATCATTTTCATGTGAGGACCAGTAGAGAGCGAGTCAACAACATAAACTTTACGTCCAGGATGATCTTCCATATACTGATTACCTGCCATGATTGCAGAGTTATAAGAACCAGACAGCTTTGATGTGATTGTTACGCAAAATACACCTTCTGCATCGCCGAATGCTTCTTCCCATTCTGCAGCGTTTGGACATGATGTACCACTTTTTCCTTTATATGCCTTGATTTCCTGTGCCATATTATAGACATCAAGATTTTTGTCATCAACGTATTCTTTCTGTGCGATGATCTTCAGCGGAACTGAAGCATAATCAATGGTATTCATTTCATAAACGTTGGATGCTGAGTCAGCGACAATTTTCATTTTCATACATAAACCTCTTTTCAGTCGATTACTGTAAACCGATGTATTGTCAATATAACTAATATCTACTATGATGTCAAGGGTTAATTGAAACCCTGTGGCAACGTCTTGACGAACTATTCTTCTGAACGTAGAATGAGTATATGGAACATACGATTAATGAACAAATTTTAGAAAAAGTGAAGAGATTCCGTCTTCCTGAATATGAAACAATTCCTGATGTAGGATTATATCTTGAACAGGTTGTGCAGTATATCAATGACTGTTTCAAACAGGTTCCTGGTATGGAAATTACAGGTTCTATGATCAGCAATTATGTGAAACAGGGAGTTGTTGGAAAATCCATCAAGAAAAGATATTATCGTGAACACATTGTCCGTCTGATTTTCTCAGTGGTTGCCAAGAGTGTTCTTTCATTGGATAATATTGGTTTATTGTTTGTGATGCATGCAGAAGTTTATCCTGACTATATAGCTTATGAATATCTGAGAGAAGAAATGCTGAATGTAGGGGAATATGTGTTTGGACTCAAGGATGATCTGCCTGAAATCGGAGTGACTCACTCAGATGCAAAGACCTTGCTGAGAAAGACTATCATTGCCTTCATGCATAAGATTTATGTTGATATGCATCTGGAACTGGAAAGAGAGAAAAGAGAAAGCGCCAAGTAAGGGCGCTTTTTTAATCAATTAAGTGGGGTTTAACGTCAGATGGAATCAGGCACTGATAAGTGTCTGAACCAAGACGCTGTTTGAATTCAGCTTTGGCTTTTTCAATGAGTTCAGGATGAGTGTGCAGTTCAATTGCAGCATGTGCCAGAACCATCCCTGCATAAAGCATGCCTTTGTGCGCAAGAGCTGATTTACCCTGAGCAACCCATTGCCAGCTGTGAGCACCTGCACCAAATGCGTAACATGCGGTGTTGATCTGTCCTGTTGGAACCACCCATGATACATCACCAACGTCTGTAGAGCCCATTCCACAGTCTTCACTGTGTACAGTTTCTGCGACACCCTGATGAAGTGGATGAGTTTTGATCATGTGTTGAAGCTCTGTTTTATTTTTAGCGTGCTGTGGTGCAGTTACATTTTCAATAGGGAATGTATCCTTGAAGCTCTGTGCATAATCAAGTTCTTCCTGTGTATATACTGGTGCAGGAACCTTGTTGAAGGCATCCGCAAGGACATCTTCCAGTACATAGTTAGGGATAGTATTGCTTAAACCTTCATCAAATAAGAGATCCAGTTTGGTTTCTGTCATCAGTGCAGCACCTTTGGCGATGTTGATGACACGATCATACAGTTTTAATACTTTAGGGTTTGTGGTAGAGCGGATGAAGTATTTGACTTCAGCTTCAGACTGAACAACGTTTGGTGCTTTGCCCCCAACATTAAGATAAGCATAATGGACACGATCAGTCGATTCCATGTGTTCTCTTAAGTAGTTGACCCCGACGCTCATCAGTTCGCAGGCATCAAGGGCAGAGCGTCCAAGATGTGGTGAACCTGCAGCGTGGGATGAAACACCATGGAAACGGAAGTTGACACTGATGCAGCTTTGTGATGAACCTGTATCAACCTGATTGAACAGACCTGGATGCCAAGTCAGTGCGATATCCGTGTTGTTGAGGTAGCCGTCTCTTGCAAGATAGGCCTTACCGCTTCCTGCTTCCTCTGCAGGACAGCCCAGTACTTCTACTGTACCCTGAAGGTTGTTTTCTTTCAGATAGTTGCGATATTCAATGGCAGCCGCAATAGCTCCGACACCTAACAGATGATGTCCGCATCCATGGCCTGTTGCTTCATTGGATGTGATGGGTCTGTATTCTGTCACATCAGCAGTCTGATTCATGCCAAACAATGCATCATATTCAGTCAGGAATGTAATGACTGGTTTTCCTGTTCCCCATGTTGCCTTGTAGGCAGTCTCCATGTCTGCAATCTGTTCAGTGACTTCAAAACCTTCGTTTCTTAGAAACTCACACATAGCACGACTGGATTGTACTTCAGTAAACCCTGTTTCTGCATAAGACCAGATCTGGTCTGATAAATAGGTTAATGATTGATTCATAGGTTTAGACTCCTTGTATATATAAAATAAGTGTAACGAATTGATAGATAAATGAAAAGAAAAAGATGAACGTTTAGTTCATCTTAATCATCTGATTTAAATCAAAGCTGTAGATATAGGCTTCAAGCTGATGTAGAGGATAGAGCTGGTGCAATGCGTGAAGATAAGCATTGATTTGTCCAGAATATCTTTCTTTAAGAAGTTCATCTGTCACATGTCGATCTGATTTGAAGTCAATCAGTGTAACCGTATTATCACTGACGGCAAGATAGTCAATAAATCCATGTGAGAGTGATAAACCATCTCTTACAATGAAACTGTATTCTTTGTGAATTGTCTGTGATTGAAGCGACAGGAAGAATTCATTGTTTCCAAGCTGAAGCATCTTATGAACGTCACTGTAATGCAGATCAGGGGCAAGCTCATGAATCTGCTGCTTAGTCCATGGGGCACATGGCAGATGTTCAACAAGTTCATGAAGCTGTGTACCTCTTGTATTAGCGTGATATCCGCTGAGATTGAGCTCAGGCAGAACACGTTCTTCAAGTGAAGATGGTGTCTGTACCTGGTGTGCAGCGACGTGCTTGTTGTAGCGAATGATTTCAGTCTGAGAAGTATCTGATGATGAGTGTCCTTGAACTTTTTCAGCAGTTACTACAACAGGCAGTACTCGATGATATCCTGAGAACTGTTCCATGCCTGACAGAAGCATATCAGAGAATCCACGTTTAGCAGAAAGCATAGCCAGATTGGCAGGAGCTGTGTTGTAGGTTTCTTTGACCTGATCAACCATGATCAGTTTTTTCTGAGGACGTGTTGTCGCTACATAAAGCAGTCGAATGTTTTCTTCAAATTCTTCTAACGTGTTCTTGTGTTCAAGTGCCATGCGCTGCAGAGTAGGTCGTTTGATGCGATATGGTTGAGATAGATGCATCAGGCCAAGTCCCATCTGACTGTCAATCATGCACTTTTCAAGATTGTCCATGATGCGTGTTCCGAATGTACTCCAGAAGAAGACCACAGAAAACTGTAGACCTTTGGATTGATGGACAGTCATGATGCGTACGACATCATCAAGTGTAGAAGATGATATAGCTTCTGATGTAGGCTGGTCTTCAATCTGTGCCAGAAAATTCAGGTACTGAATCAAAGATGAACCGTTCTTCTGTTCAAAGTCATAAATGCGATCGGCAAACAGATCCAGATTGGTTTTTTCCTGCACTGGAAGCATGAAATAATAGTCATTGATTTCCATCATAGCTTTAAATGCATAGAATAATCCAGATGTATGATAAATCTCTTTGACCTGATGATAGTGTTCGATAATATCGCTGTTTAAAGCCTTTAAAACGTCATAATAAGAACGATTCCTATTTTCGATACGTAGCTTTGAACACATTTCAAAGCTCATTTTAAACATGGATGAAGTCAATAAAGTGACCATGGATAAATCATCATGAGGGTTGTTGAGAAGCTTGAAGAAAGCGATGATTTCCTGCAGTGAAATAGACTTGTAGAAGCCTGATTTGACTGCCATGGAGTTAGGGATACCATATTTATCAAAGCTGTAACGCAGTTTATCTTTAACCGCATGAGAGCGCACAAGGACACAGTAATCAGACCACTTTGTGAACTGAGTGCTCTGTTTCATAGCAAGGATTTGACGTGCGATATAGTCCGCTTTCAAGTCTCCCATCTCTTCGTCTTCTTCTGTTTTTTCATAGCTCAGGGCATGGAATTCAACAGGGAATTCGTTGTGGTCATCCTGACCTGTTGTGCCAATGGACACCCAGTCACTGTCTGTATAGGATTGCGAAAGACCATGAATGTTCATCAGAACATCAAACAGATAGTTGTTGTATTCGACGATGCTTTTGCATGAACGATAGTTTTCGGACAGGAAAATAATCTCCTGAGATCCAGCTGTCGTCTGAATCAGATCACGCATAATCTGAGGACGTGCTCCTCTGAAACGATAGATGGACTGTTTAATATCACCAACACGGAAGATGTTGTTGCCGCGGCTGATCAGTTCAATGATGGTGTTTTGAACATCGTTGGTATCCTGGAACTCATCGACCAGAATATCAATGAACTGGCGCTGCATTTTCTTGGCAGTACGCTTGTTGTCGGCCAGCAGGATTTTCAGGGCAAACTGCTCCATGTCAGAGAAGTCCATCGCTTGACGATCCAATTTAGCCTGTGAATAGTTCTGATCAATCAGATCAGCCAGATCAATCAAAGTATGTCCATAAGAAGACATTTCATTGATGGACTGAATCAGCTGATCTTCAGGAATCAGAAAAGCAACAGCGTCATTGCAAAGATCCATGATTTTCTTGCGAACTGGTTTTAAAGCTTCTTCTTTTGTGACACGACCAAGAGGTGATTCACAGCTGTTGCGGATGATGCGATAAACTTCAGTGTAGTTCATCAGTTCCAGTGCATCCTTTAAAGGAACAAGTTTCTCTTTGCGAAGACGAACGCTGCTTTCAAATGATGCAACATCAATTTGATCTTTGTTGATGATATCCAAAGCTTCATCCAGAGCGTTTTCAATACACAGTGCATAAGAACGACAAGCTTCCATAAAGATATTCATCATTTCAGGATGAACTTGAGAGAGTGTCTGTACAGGCTGAAGATAACTTTTGAATCGCAGAATAGTTTCTTCACGGTTTTCACTTTCAGATAAGACAAGCGCAAGCTTCAATGCATTTGCTTTCAGCGCTTCATAGTCATCACTGCGCCCACTGAAATAATTGCACAGTTCAGTAAACTCTTTTTCATCTTTTTGAAGCATTGTGTTGAATGCACGTACCCATGCATCTTCCTTCAGTTGTGTACATTCTTCGTCACTGAGAATATTGGATGCAGTTTTAGGATCCAGATTAATCATGAAATAGTTTTCTTTGATTAAGGATAGACAGAAAGAGTGGATGGTTGAAACGTGTGCACTGCCAAGCAGGACCAGCTGATCCTGCAGGTATTGTCTTTGAGTTTCATCAGTTTCATCTTTTAAAAGATTGGAAAGCGAGCTGAAAAGACGACTTTTCATTTCCGCAGCTGCAGCTTCAGTAAAAGTCATTGCCAGAATTGAAGTTACAGGGACATGGTCTTTGGCTACGCGTTTTGTCAGTCGTGCAGTCAGTACTGCAGTTTTACCTGCACCTGCTGATGCTGAGACAACCACGTTGCGACCAATCGTATCAATCGCTTTTTGTTGATTCGGACTCCAACGCATATTACTTCACCTCCTTAAAGAAGTGAGCGGTCAGTTCTTCTGGGACTATGGATTTGATTTTCAATGAGTGGAAACGACAGATGCTGAAGTGATCACAGAATGTGCAGGCATCTTCGGTTGGAGTTAAAGCGATATGTCCATTGGTAACCTGATCAATCAGATATTGATAAATGGTCTGGATAAATCCAGTCAAATCTTCAACCATATAAATCTTAGTAGGATGGCCATTCTTAAAACCTTTGATGTGAATACCATCAAAGTCCAGCATATTGGTATCTTCAAATGTCATGCCATCCAAGCGATGAGACTGTTTCCATAAGTCCATTTCAACAGTAGAGTCTGGATCAATGATTTCCAGTTTTCTTCCATCTACCTTGGAAACAGGTGCTTTGATGTCATCATTTTTCATTGAAACATAGTAACATCCTGCTGCAGTTTTATGATACAGCTCAGAGGCAACATACAGGTAAGTCAGCAGCTGCAGCTGAAGACCACTTTGAATTTTAGAGACAGACAAGGACTTATGAGAGCTCTTGTAGTCAAGGACACGAAGCATATCATGTGTCATGTCGATACGGTCGATAATACCCTGAATCTGGACAGAATAAGTCTGATCATCCAGCAGAACTGTCTTGAATCTTTGTTCCATTTTCTTAGGTTCAAAGTCAGTGTTCTGTTCCATTTCATTTAAGAATTCGAAGATTAAGGTCATGTTTCTTGCACATCTGTTTTTTGCGACAGACAGGAATGAACGTTTTTTTGTGAACAGCTGAATCACTGGTGCAAACATCTTTTCTACAATTTCACTCAGTTTTTCTTCTGTGCACTCATGAATGTTCTTATGATATGTACCCATGACTTCTTCCAGAATTGCATGTTGCAGAGTACCCATCAAGGCAATATTAAACTCAGGATACTCCTGTTTTCTTAAACGCAGACCAGTACTTAAAAAGTAGGAGGCAGGACAATTGAACCATTTCTCAAAAGATGAAATACTGCCATGCAGCTTGCCCTCTTTCAGAAACAGATCTTTGGCTGTGTCAGGCTGAATCTTGAACTCAACGCGATGTTTCTTCTGGTGTTTGATGATGTTCCAAGGAACTGGTTTTTCATCAAGTCTGGATTCAATTTCAATTGACATCTGTCTGCCTTTGCCTTCGTAATCTGCACATGAAGCAGAGAAGATGATGTTTTCAGCACAGTTGAAAATCCAGGCAATCTGTTCAAAGTGAAAGGCTTGTCGTACAGCTTTCTTTGGATAGCCAGGTACCTGAGATACATAATCTTCATCAAAGATACCTGAACATCCCTTAAAGTCAGGAAAACTGCTTTGAATACATCCCAGCACAAAAGCCTGTTTTCTAACTGGGACAGGATGAGTTAAATCGGTTACACAGATTTGATTGATAAAGGAATGTGATGTAGATTTGTTCAATGACTCAATTTCAAAACAGATCAGATCAAACATGTGTTCATCATGAATCACTTCATAATGTGCTTCAAGTATCTCTTTGATACGATAGAACACTTTCAGTTCATCTGTATCTTTCACCACAGAATGCTGACGCACAAGATCATACGCTGTAATCAAAGAAGCCTGGCCTTCAGGAATAGAAAGGGAAGAGCGCACTGACTCAGCCAGTTCTTCCAGTTCAATCAACTGTTTTTTCTGTCTTTCATCAAAGATAGAAGGCTGATCAAATGTGTCCTTCACATGAGTGAATGGACAAGACAGCTGTGCAGTGTTTTCAATAAACATGTTGATATAGTCAATGAAGGCATCAAAATGTTCTATATCACTGCAGGCACAATGATAGTACTGAATCAAAGAATTCAGAGACTGATCTTTCAGATACTGCATGATGCTTAAAAAGAGCTGCACAACTTTTGACTTTTCTGATGTTGACACAAAGCCATAAGGCAGATGATAACGATTAAAGACCATCTTGATTAATTTCTGGTCATTGGCAGAATCACACAGGACAATGGTGATGTCTTCAGGGCTCAGATTCTGTTCAATGATGTACTGTGCACAGGCTTCAATTTCCTGTCTGCGATTGAGTGCAGTACGTCCTGTTTTGTAGGAGTGAACCTGTGGCTGTTCCATCATTTGAGCACCACACTTGATCATGTGACTGATAACCTTCGAAGAGAAAAGTGATGATCGATAAGATGGATAAATCTGTACATGATGCATAGGTTCAGTTGAGTTGAGATATTCAATCTGATTCATAGATGAAACAGGTAAATCATAAAAACATTGAATCAGGATTTTAAGTTCTTTCTGAAAGTCATCGTTTTCAGGAAGGTCGATGATATCAATCTGATATTCAGCCATGTCTTTTCTAAAGTCAGACAACTGTTTTAAAAAGCTTGGATTGTGGATCATCGACACAAAGTGAGGACACTTATCCGCAACAGTCTGAATGCGTTCAAATGTCTTCTCCAGAAGATAGGATGAACTGTATTCAGCTTTAGGAAGCAGGGCATTGAAAGGGACAACTGCCAGCTGATCCAGTGCGTTGGTATGATGTGTATCCAGCAGGTCATGAAGCAGTGTTTCATGAAGATATGCCGGTGCAGCAAGGATAGTTTTTGTGTTCATAAAAGACCCTCCATTCTCTGTCTTCTATTTTACCATGGAGATGAACAGGATGACAGTCTTGATTTTTCTGGAAAGAACAGGATGAGAAATATAGAAACACTGTTTTGTTCGAAGTGTATTAAATAAAGTATAATTTGATATAAATAAAATTGATTCTCATTATAGATAAAGAAAACCAGGTCAATTATTCATTGCCTGGTTGATTTAAAATTTCATATTCAATGACCAGATGGTCTTTGTTTTGGTAGTTGAGGGTATATTCTTTTTCTGTTTTGATCATGCCTGATTTTTCCATGACACGGGCTGATGCTTTGTTTTCAATGAAGCATTCTGCAGTGATTTTCTGGTAGCCTTTTTCAAACAGATAAGCGATGACAGCACGCATGGCTTCCGTTGTATAGCCCTGATTCCAGTAAGGTTCACCAATGGCATACCCCAGTTCCATTGCCTGGTTTTCATCTGTCTGTTCAAGAAGCATACCAATGGCAGCACCTGTTTCTTTGACTTCAAGAATGTAGATGAGATGTCCATTTTCCTGGTACGTCAGAAGGTTGTTGACGTGTGCTTCTGATTCGTCTTCCATGTATCTTGCAAGGAAGGTTTCCAGTACTTTAGGGTTATGATGGATCATATGAAACATTGCCAGAGCATCTGTCGGACGTACTTCTCTCAGGTGCAGTCGCTGTGTTTCAAGGGTGTGAAATTTCTTATTCATGGGTTGTCTCTCCTTCAATGTATTGGTTGATTTTTGAACTGAAAACCAGCCAGTCTTCTTTCAGCTGATCCATGGCTTGTCTTCCTTTTTCAGTAATCTGATAATACTTGCGAGGTGGACCTTCTGTGGATTCTTTCAGGTAAGTTTCAAAGTAATGGTCATGGGTCATTCTTTTTAATAATGGGTAGATTGTACCTTCATTGACATCGATGACTTCACAAATCTGTTTCACAAGTTCATAGCCATAGATGTCTTCTTTACAGACAATCATGAGAACGATTAAATCAAGAACACCTTTTTTAAACTGTGGATTCATAGTAACTCCTTTAGTACTAATGTAAGAATAGAATTACTATATGGTAATGTCAAGTACTAAAAAATAAAAATAGTGTACGTTTCGTGAATATTTTGTAAAATATTGAAAAGGGTTTTATTACCACAATAATAGGGGAGCTAGAATTTATGCCAATCACAACATTACTCAAAGAAGTTCAGGACGTACGCAAGGGTGGTTCTGAATGCGATTTCAATGGTTATCTTGAAGATTACCTTGAAATGATGGAGGAAACAGATCCATTTAGAAGTGTCTTAGAGACAATCTTTGAACAGGACAATGACTGCAGAGTCTGCGTGAACTATCGTATCGCGCTGAACCGCACAGTTATTTCTAATCAGATTATCCGTTATAAGGATGCATTCAAACTGGAAGACCTGAGAGTTGTCTGCCCACTGATCGTTTATTCTGAACGTGATGGTCAGCAGCGTGGTCTGATGATTTATGATGCAAGCGATAAGAACTATCTGTATGCAAAGGGAATGTACTATTGCTTTACAGAACCAGGAAGTCCTTTCGCTGACTGCAAGAATGAATTAGTATCTGTTGTTAATAATGATGAAAAAGCAGTTGCATCAATTTATTCTAGATTGTATACTTACAAGGCAGGCGCTTTGCAGCGAGAATTTGACAAGTCATGTTTCAGTAACTATGAACAGTTAAAGACTGAAGCAGTTGCTGAATCAGTTGCATTGAAAGAAAATGCAGCTGAAGCTGTCAATTCAGTTGAAGATCCACAGGCAGTCATTTATTCAATGATTCAGAAGTGGTTCCTGCTGAAAAAGGTATGCTATGTACAGTACATGGTGTCAAAAGATCTGCTGAACTCTGTTCATGAAGGAAATATCAAGAAACAGAGAAATCAGGCTAAAGTCAATGCCGACTCTATCGTGTTCGTTCCGTACAGCGAACTGTGGAGAATGAAAAAGCCAGCTGCTAAATAAGCAGCTAACTTGCAGCGATGTCCGAGAGGCTGAAGGAGCACGCTTGGAAAGCGTGTGTAGGTGTAAGCTTACCGAGGGTTCGAATCCCTCTCGCTGCGCCACTAAGATGGAGATATATACCCGCAAAGTGATTTGCGGGTTTTTCTTTTATTGGTCATGCGATATAATGAACTTACGAGGTACAATCCATGAATAATACATTAAAACTTGCCGCAAGTGATCTTGATGGAACATTTTTAAATCAGTCTGGTGAAGTAGGGCTAAAGACTCAGGAAATATTGAAAAGCATGAAGGATAAAGGAATTCTGTTTGTCCCATGCACAGGAAGAGCTTATGTAGAGGCTCCAGATTATTTTAAGGAAAATGAACAGTTCAAGTATCTGGTGACATCCAACGGAGCTTTAATCAGTGATCGTCATGGTCAGCCCATTCAGACGTTGGCACTGTCAATGGAGAAAGCACGTGAAGTGATGAATCTGGTTCATCCAATTTCATCTTACTGGACAGTGGATGTAGACGGAGTGCTTTACTGCAGTGAGACATTAAGTGATGACAAAGAACTTGTGGGTGAAACAGAAGAGAGAATAGAAGAATTCAGACAGACACGCACATTCTGTTATGGATATGACTTTTTAAACAAACAAGAAGGAACTGTGCGTAAACTTCACTACATGGTGAAAAGTCCTGAACATAAACAGGAAATCTTAAACGCATTGAAGGATGTAAAAGATGTGATGATCACATGGTCAAGTCATTCCAATGTAGAGGTGCAGCAGCCTTTGTGTGGGAAAGGAAAAGCACTTGAAATTGTCATGGAAATGGAACAGATAAAGAAGTCACAAACAGTAGGTTTTGGAGACAACACCAATGATCTGAGCTTATTTGAAGCGGTAGGATTGAAGGTGGCTGTTGAGAATGCTTCACAGGATTTAAAAGAAGCTGCAGATGACATTGCACAATCCAACAAGGTGGAAGGTGTTGCGTTGTATCTGAAAAAGCTTTTGGGAGGTACAGAATGAACTGGAAGATGGGTGTCATTGGTTTTGGGAATATGGCACAGGCCATGATTGGCGGATGGATTAAAAGTGGTGCCATCGATAAGAATGATGTTTATGTATGTGCTGCGCATTATGATAAACTGTGCAGAAGTGCAGAAAAATATGGTGTGCATCCATGTCGCACGATTGCAGAGGTCTGCGAAAAATCTGACATGATTCTGCTTGCGATAAAGCCTTATCAGATGGAAAAAGTGATTCCTGAAGTAAAAGAAATGCTGAAAGACAAGGTTGTGGTTTCAGTGGTATCCAGCTGGATGTTTGATCGTATGGAAACTGTGCTGTGTGGAGGTACACATCACATCAGTACCTGTCCAAATACTCCGGTTGCAGTCTGTGAAGGAATAATTATTGTACAGGATAAGCACTCTTTATCAGATGATGAATACACAACACTGATGAATCTATTGAATCAGATTGCGTTGGTTGAAGTAATGGATGAACAGCACATTGGTATTGGCGGTACATTGAGCGGTGCTACACCAGCCTATGCGGCCATGTTTATAGAAGCCTTAGGTGATGCAGGAGTGAAGCATGGTCTGACGCGTGCACAGGCCTATCGTCTGGCTGCAAAGATGATTCAGGGTACAGGCAAGCTTTATCTTGAAGAAGGCAATCATCCAGGCGCTATGAAAGATGCAGTGTGCTCACCAGGTGGTATCACCATTACAGGTGTGGAAGCACTGGAAAGAAATGGTTTCCGTTTTGCGGTGATGGATGCGATCAATGCCTGTCAGGCAAAGAAGATGTAGTTTATGATTTACTTAATTACAGGAGCTTCTCATACAGGAAAGACATATCTGGCGTCAGAAATGCTTAAAAAGCTGCACATTTCAACCTTGTCACAGGATCATATCAAGATGGGGCTGATTCGAAGTGGTCTGATAAATATGACAGTATATGATGATGAAAAGCTGACAGAAGTACTATGGCCTGTCACAAAAGAAATCATAAAGACAGCGATTGAGAATCATCAGAGCCTGATTATTGAAGGGTGTTATGTACCCGTAAACTGGAAAGATGATTTCGATGAAGAACTGTTGAAACAGATTCAGTTTGTGTGTCTGATTATGAGTGAAAGCTATATTAACACACATGAAAATGATTTGATTAAATATGGTGATGTCATAGAAAACAGACTGGAAAAGTCTATTAATAAAGAAGGATTTATACACGAAAACAAATATTGGCTGGATATGTGCAAAACACATCAGCTGCCTTATGTTTTTGTAGATGAAAAATATGATATGATTGAACAGGCGATGAGTCTGTTTCATATGAATTAAAGGAGGATTCAACATGATTATTCAAAGTACAAGAGTTTATTTTGAAGAAAAACTTCAGCCTCGTCAGATTGTGATTGAGGACGGAAAGATTAAGGAAGTACTTCCATATGGACTTGTGGAAGGCGCAAAAGATTATGGTGATCTGTTGATTCTTCCAGGATTGGTGGATGTGCACAATCATGGCTATGATGGCCTGGATACCAATCATGCGACAGTTGAGTGGCTGGAAAGATGGATGAAGTATCTGCCATCTGAAGGTGTTACTGCAACTCTGGCTACGATTTCAAGTGCACCAAAAGATGAACTGCTTAGTGGTCTGGACAGTGTAAAACAGTTTATGGAAAATCCTGTTGAAGGTGCGCATCTGTTGGGTGTGTATGAAGAAGGTCCATTCATTTCTGAAAAGTTTAGAGGGGCTCAGTCCTGGGAGTGCAAGATTACTGCATCCAAGGAAGCCGTAGATGAATTCAATCATGCATGTGGAGGAAATCTGAAATATGTCATGATTGCAGTAGAAGAACTCAACGAGAATTATGATGTAGTTTCTTACTGTGTACAAAACGGTATGAGAGTTGCCTTGGGACATACAGGTGCCAAGTTTGCACAATGTGAAAAAGCCATTGAACATGGAGCGACTTCATTCACCCATACATTCAATGGCATGTTAGGTCTGCATCATCGTGAACCAGGTACTGTTGGTGCTGCGATGTATTTTGATGATTGTTATGCAGAGCTGATTTGTGATGGTATTCATGTGGAAAAACATGTTGCCAATGTTCTGGCTAAAACCAAGGGCAAAGACAAGCTGATTCTGGTCACTGATTCTGTTGCGATTAAAGGTTTGAAACCTGGAATCCATGTAACGAAGGGTCGTACAACATACATTGGTGAAGATGGTGTAGGTCGCCTTGAGAATGGTACACTTGCAGGAAGCTGCAACAAGATGAATCACATTCTTGATTTTGCGATTCATGATGCCAAGATTGATGTGACAACTGCCATCAACGCAAGCACAATCAACCCATGTCGTATGCTGGGTATCAACACCAAGGGTCTGATTGCCTCAGGTTATGATGCGGATATTGTTGTGTTTGATGAACATTTCAACACTCAGGCAGTTTACCTGATGGGTAAAGCTTATGAAATTTAAGGTATCGTTCAGATACCTTTTTCTTTTGTAAAGGTCATGTTGGGCCAGCGCATCTTCATCCAGTTGTCATCATAGGTGTGATCAATAAATTCTTCCAGTGCATTGTCTGCAGGAATGGCTTGTTGGCGTGCTGTATAGCGCATCATCGCAAAAGAGGTCAATAGACCATCCAGAAGAAAAATCAGGACAATGAACCAGGTGATGATTTTACCGGTCAGTGGAGGTATTTTCTCAATGGTCTTTTCCAGTGGAGGCATCATCAGACGCACCCACAGTACACCTAAAAGTCCCCAGAAAATACAGTACAGAACATTGGTTCTTCCACCTATGTTCAATGCCATTTCTGAGTAGTCCCAAAAGACAGTACCAAAGACTTTTTCGGTGAAAACACTGCAGCAGTATTCATAGACACCACCTATAAAAAAGCCTGCTGAAAACAAGATCAGATTGTGTCTTTTTGACAGTGGTTTCAGTGAGATGGTCAGCACAACAGCACCTATTCCCCAGACCACACTGAAGGCTCCGTAGATAAGACTTGAACGGTTCATCCAATAACCATCCATGATGCGGCAGAAGCCCATTTCAATCAATGCGCCCAGAAATGAACTGATCAGAAAAATCCAGATGAGCTTGTCAAATGACAGGTCATGACCAAACTTGATTGAGTTTGAAGTTGATAAATCGGGATAGGATTTCTGCAGGCGATTCCATGTTGCAGAAGTGATGGAATTAACAAGATTCTGAGTTCTGTTTAGTGTATTTTGACTGATTTTATCGTGTTTATGTGATTTTAATGATGTCAAAACACAGATACAATCAAAAATCAGAATTATGCTTAAAACAAAAGAAATTACAATAATAATAAAAGTGGGAATCATTCTCAATAAGGAATAAATGAAGGGATGGACAATCAATAATACGGCCAATAACACAATCGATGCACACACTTCAAAAAACAGCTGTTTGTAGCGCGTTAAAGTAGGGAGGTTGGAGGTATCTTCTTCTTTCAAATGACAGATATTCTGTATGAAAACTTCTGAACTCAT
>JAFYOL010000177.1 GCA_017560205.1 Erysipelotrichaceae bacterium
ATAAATCTAATACAAAACCATAAATATCACTAATCTGGTTAGCTTCTTCTGACCCATCAGCTGAAGGCAGTTCAAATAAAAGTGATGCAGTAGGGATAACAGGCATATTGTTTGTAGAAGAAATTGTTGCAGGACGAGTTACATTAAATCCATAAGTGATTTCCAACACAATAGAAGCTTTTACTGTACCAACCAATGAAGCAATATTGTAATAAACACCGGATCCTTCTCCAAGTTCAACAACAGTGTTATTTAAAACTGCATCAATATAATTTGTTGGATTTTCTTTTAAAGTATTGATAGAAATTCCAGCAACTTTTAAACCATCTGACTCCATATCCATTAAAATATTTACGGACTCAGAGATATCAGCCCAACTATACGAATTTCCTCCTGTGTCAGGCAATTTATCCAAAGCATTTTCCAAATCATCTACTACGTTCATGTACATTTTAATCATGTCATAGAAATAATCGTTTTGAATTGCATGACTAACGTCGCCAGTACCATTGCTATAAGTAAATGTAACTGTCTTTGGACTAACGCCTTCTTCACTTAATGTAAATGAAGAGTTAGTAGTTTTTGTTCCTCCATCATATGAAACCTCATAAACAACAGCATTTTCTAACATCGCGCTGATTAATTCATATTCTAAATCATCAATGTCAGCTTCCTGGCCTTCTCTACTTGCAACAGATGCATCAATCAAAGCAATAATTGCATCATCGATGTATTCTACTCCTTCAATTGTATCTTCTACAAGAGCATAAATTGCCAACAATTCTGAGTTGTCAAATGTAGCTGTATCTCCATCCAGAGCAAGTTTTACAGCCAATGAACCTAATGCTGAACCATTATTTGCGAGTGCGTCACCAACGCCAAGTTTAGCAGTATTTACAGCTGTTGTCATAGCTGATTTAGCAGCTGTAAAAGCAGTCTGACGAGCAGTTCTTGCAGTTGAAATACCAATTGCTCTTAAACCAATATTATCTGCATAAGTCGAACGATCATTTTCTGCATCGGCAATTTGTTTGAAGGTTTTTGAATCAACATCATATCCAGCAAACATAGCAGGTGCTAATGTAGATACACGGCCATCTGCACCATATGTTGGTACCTGTAAAATTGTACTTGTTGTAACCAAAGATGATGAACCATCAACCTTAGCAGGTGCTAAAGTCAATAAGTTCATTCCATAATCTTCGGATACATCAATCAAGTTACCCCAAGACTCATTTGTTGCCTTAATATCATTTACACTTGATGATAATGTTAAAGGTTCTTCCATACCATTCCATGTAAAATAGTTAGCCAAGGCAATTTCTAAGTTACCGTTACCACCAATAGTAGTCTGGATACCAGTTACTTCAGGAGCAGTTGATAATGTAAACCATGCATAAGTCGATGTTACAGTCATGATACAAGAAATCAATAACATCAAAATAGCAGCTGTTAATTTCTTTCTGACATGCTGTTCGCGCTTGTCCACTTTACGTGTATTCATTTCAATCTTCCTTTCTTTTTATTCCCAGAATTTAAATCGAGAAATAATGTCATCAAATATGATTGTAATATCTTCCCAGACATTACCACCAGCTTCAATTTCAACTTCCTCAACCAACTGGAATTTAAATTCTAATCCTAAATGTCCGTCGATTCTCTCATCTGTACAGTCAGGATCATCCCCTTCAAGCCATAATACAACTGTGTATTTATGAACATCTCCAGGTTTAAATCCGTACTTTGTATCTCTGTCAATTTCTAGATCACTCAAGAAATCAATAGGAACAATACGGTAATAATTGAGATCTCCTCGAGATCCAACTAATTCAAACTGTGTTTTTTCCTTTGACCTACTCATTAAATGTGGATTTTTGTAACCCATATTTGAAACAGATCGTCCTGGAATGACTTCAGTTTCTCCTGTTAAAGTATTTTGTTCTGCAAAAAATCTCATGCCATCATTTTCAAAAATCATAATCCATGTGGCACTGGAAAGATCTTTTGTTTCACTACTTATTTCCAACAGATAGTTGTAGTCAAAGGTATCTTCCCCATCATTCTTTAAATAGAATGTATACGCAAAGAAGGTTGCATCACTATAAATGCCTTCATGCTCATCCAAATCCGTTGGAAGTGATCCAAAAGAAGTAGGATTTAAAACATGAATCTGTTCAAGAAATAAATTTGCTGAAGGATTTCCAAATTCAGAATCCTCACTCAACACAAATCCATTTTTAAACATGCTCGATGACATGTTTATAGTAAAATGTCCTTTCATTTCAGTGATTGTAGAGAATAGGTACATGACTGTCAGCAATGCAATCAGCGATGCCAACAAAGCCCATAATCCATTCTTTTTAAACCACCAGAACAACAGCCCAAATCGTCGCTTATCATCAAAATATAATCCTAAACTTGATGCTGTTTGTTCAAAGTCTTCTTTACGTTTTAACCCTTGTTTTTTTAGTAGTTTTCGAAGTTTCTTACGTTCCTTCTTGATGTACTTAATTTCAGTTTTTGTAAGCTGAATTCCAGCACGTGTTTTCTTAAAAATCAAAGGTTTTTTCTCAGAATTATTTTCCTGTTTAGCCATTGTCCTGTTCCTTTGCAATCAGATCCTTGATTAATGACTCTTCAGCAATCAAATCTCCTGTTGCCGTACCACTCATGAATGTAGCACCACAAGAATTCAACCAAGTGACAATGTCATCTCTGTTGGCATCGCCACCAATAATTCTGAATCCATTGTTTCTCATCACAGTCATCACATTAGCGATCTCTGTACTCAAGTAAAGACTGCTTTTAAAGCGAACACTATAAATTCCAAGTTCTGTTAATGTTTCCATAGATAATACAGATGGATCATATTCATCAACGTTGAGTGAGACACCAGTATCAATCAATTTCACAATAAACTGTTCTGTCTGTTCATCCATTTCAACAAGAACATTCATCGGAACTGAGAAAATCAGCATGCGCTTATCAATTGGTTGATCCTCAAACAATTGTTTAACACGAGGCATCTTATTGCCTGTTGTGTAAAATTGTTCAAGCATCGGTACCAATATGCCTTCAAAAGGCAATTTACAATTATGAAATCTCAAAACAGTATCAGCCGCTTCATACAGAAGATAAAATGTCATGTCATCAATCAGTTCTGTA
>JAFYOL010000178.1 GCA_017560205.1 Erysipelotrichaceae bacterium
TGCACGTACAATTCAGACACGTCATAAACAATGGTATTTTGGAAAGAGTCTGGATACATTCTGTATTATGGGTCCTGTTTTAGTCACTGCAGATGAATTTGAGTGGCCATTATCTTTGAATCTTACAACGAAAATTAATGATGAATTAAGACAAAATGGAAATACGAGTCAGATGATGTTTGATTTGGAACATATTATCTGTGAATTATCTGAAGGAATGACATTAAAATCTGGTTCAATTATTGTGACAGGTACACCTGCAGGTGTAGGTATGGGATTCAATCCTCCTAATTTTTTGAAATCTGGTGATACGATGGAATGTACAATTGAGAAGATTGGAACTCTTATAAATATAATTCAATAGAAAATAAAAACAGACATATCAATATGATGTGTCTGTTTTATTGTACTTAAATCAATTGGAAAATATAGAATTTTAAATAAGATGTTTCATCCATTGACCATAAGATAGGGTGGTCTGCATTCTGCTGAGTAACAGAAACCTGTTTTAAAGTTACACCAGCTTCCATTGCGGATTCTCTCAACATCTTTTCAAAATCATTCAATTCCATGTATCTTGAACATGTTGCGGTAATCAGATAACCTCCGCGATTAAGCAATCTCATTGCCTGGATGTTGATTCTCTTGTATCCACCATATGCATTGGCTACTGTCTTTCTTGATTTTGTGAATGCGGGCGGGTCAAGAACGATGATATCAAATTGTCCTTTCTGACATTCATCCAGATATTTGAAGACATCTGCTTTGACAAACGACATGCGATCTTCCAGATGATTCAACTGTGCATTTCTGTATCCTTGATCAAGTGCAGTCTGTGATACATCAACTGCAGTGACATGACTTGCCTGACCATAGGCTGCATTCAACGCAAAACCTCCTGTATGAGTAAAGCAGTCTAAGACACGTTTACCATAGGCAAGATTTCTAAGCAGTACACGGTTGCTTTTCTGATCCAGGAAGTATCCTGTCTTCTGTCCATTTTCAATATCGATATGAAGTTTTAATCCATTCTCATTGATGATGGTCTTTGTAGGAAGTTCAGCGTTACGCCAGAATCCTTTATAAGTTTCCAGACCTTCTTTTGTACGTACTGCGATGTCATTGCGTTCATAAACACCCTTAACATCCTGTCCATCTTCCTGCAGCACTTCCAACAAGGATTCATAAATCATATCTTTACGGATATCCAATCCATATGAACTGATTTGTGCTACCAGCAGATCATTATATCTATCTACTACTAGTCCTGGAAACTGGTCAGCTTCACCAAAAATAAGTCGACAATTTGTGATGTTTTCACGTTCAACTGTTTTTCTGAAATCATAAGCAAACTGAATGCGATCTTTAAAGATTTTTTTATCGAGGTCTTCATTTCTGTTTTTAGTCAGAATACGTACAGTAATATGACTTTCTTTTGAAATAAAACCTGTACCTAAATATTCATCATTGACTGTAAGAATATCAACAGGTGCACCATTTTCAATGGACTCATCAAATTCAATCACATTGTTGCGATACATCCACATCTGACCTTTTCTTAAAAACTTTTCTCCATCTTCAGAGATTCTTACAAAGGGTTTCATCATTATTTCTCCTTTTAAACAGAACTATTATACCATGTTTTGAAAGTTACAGGATGACATTCATTTAATTCAATAAAGTGTGATACAATAGAAACAGAAAGAGAGTGTCTTATGGAAAAGATTGAAAGACTTGATGATGTAAAAAGACTGCTGGTGGATCAGGAAATCTTGTTGATCATGAAAGAGGGAAATCCTGTTTTCTTTGTGAGAAGAAAAGATAAGATTTTAGTAAAAGGACCATCTAGCACATATCGTATTTCTTTAGATGAAGTAGAAGAACTGTTCAAAGATGAAGTGTTCTATCTTTATGATGACGTTCAGCAGGAAACAGTGAATCTGGAAAAAGATGAAGAGTACTACACATGGAGAGCTAGATATCAATAGTATAAAGTTGATGTATTGAATCATACTAAGTGATGAGGTGATTCAATGCTGAAAAAGAAATTGATTTCTCAAAGCAATCAAAACAAAGATGATTATGCTCAACTTTCAAATTCCAATAACCATGCTCAAATGGAAGCACTGGAAGAATTTGCGATGGAAGAGGATATGATTGAAACACAACAATGTACAGAAGATGTTCAATTGTTTAATACACAGAACTTCTATAATCGTCAGCACTATGCTGGCTGTCGCGTTGTGCCAAATGATGAGTCAGAGGAATAAATACAGGTGATTAATCATCTGTATTTTTTATCGAATTGATTTAATATGAGTGTGTTGAGGTAAGAGTATGAAAGAGATAAAGTTTGAAAAACTGGTACGTGATCGTATCGTAGAAAGTATAAAAAATCAGGGAGATGAACCCTTTTATCGTGTACTTGATGATAAAGAATATGAGATGTTGTTAGAGAGAAAACTGGATGAAGAAGTCAGTGAATATCATCAGGATAAAACACTTGAAGAGCTTGCGGATATCATGGAAGTTGTGGTTTCTTTATGTGCTGCAAAA
>JAFYOL010000179.1 GCA_017560205.1 Erysipelotrichaceae bacterium
AATTTTTGATATTACCATTTTCCAGATAATCCATCAGCTGATGAACAGCCATCACAGCACAGTTTTCTTCAGCCTCTGGTGTAGAAGCACCTAAATGCGGAGTGCAGATAAAATCTTTCTGGTTCATCATTTTACTTGATGCAAAATCACTGACATATTTATGAACTTTATTTGTTTCAAGTGCATCAATCATGTCATCTTCATTCACCAGACCACCACGTGCATAATTCAACACAATAACCCCGTTTTTCATCAGTTTAATGGCATTTTTATCAATCATGTTCTTGGTTGAATCATTCATTGGTACATGAATTGTAATGTAATCGCTGTGCTTGTAGATTTCTTCAATGGATTTAACCAGTTTGACTCTTCTAGATAACTGCCATGCACTTTCAATGCTCAAATATGGGTCATAACCATAGACATCCATACCAAGATGAAGTGCCATATTCGCAACATTCAGACCAATTGCACCTAAACCAATCACACCTAATGATTTACCCTGAAGTTCACATCCAGTGAATTTGCTTTTTTCTTTTTCGGCAAGATCCGCAATATTCTCATCGTCTTTGACTGTGTTTAACCACTGCATCGCATTGTAGATTGGTCGACTGCTTAACAACATTCCTGCAAGTACCAGCTCTTTTACGGCATTGGCGTTTGCACCAGGTGTATTGAATACAACAATACCCTTTTCACTGCATTTATCGATTGGGATATTGTTGACACCAGCACCTGCTCTGGCAATGGCTTTTAATTCATCGTTCAATTCGATATCATGCAGTTTAGCACTGCGAACTAAAATTGCATTAGGTTTATCAATATCAACATCAACATGATACTTGTCATCAAAAAGATTCAATCCTTTAGAGGAGATCTTGTTATAAAGTTTAATGTTCATCATAAGTTTTCCTCTTCAAATCTTTCCATAAACTGCACTAGTTTTTCAACACCTTCAACTGGCATTGCATTATAGATGCTTGCTCTCATACCGCCGACACTACGATGTCCTTTAATGTTAACGAATCCATTGGCTGTAGCTTCTTTTACGAATTTCGCATCAAGTTCTTCATTGCCTGTTACAAAAGGAACATTCATCAAAGAACGATCTTCTTTTTCTACAGTTCCTTTAAACAGTTTGCTCTTATCTAAATAGTCATATAAGATTTTAGCTTTCTTTTCATTATTAGCTTTCATGTTATCAAGTCCACCAACAATATCTTCAAGCCATTCCATAACTAAACCACAGATGTAAATTGAGTATACTGGTGGAGTATTGTATAAACTATTGTTTTTTACATGAATTTTGTAATCCAGCATTGTAGGAAGATTTGGATCAGTTTCTTTCAATAAATCTTCTCTGATAATCACAACAGTTAATCCAGCAGGTCCGATATTCTTTTGGGCACCCGCAAAAATCAAACCATATTTAGTTATATCCATTGGTTCACTCATAATGCAGCTTGAGCAGTCCGCAACCAATGGAATATCTTGTGTATCGGGAAGCTGTTTATATTTTGTTCCATAAATTGTATTGTTTTCACAAATATAAACATAATCAAGATCAGTTGGAATTGTATAATCCTTAGGAATGTAAGTAAAAGTTTTGTCTTCACTTGACGCAATCAGTTCACATTTTCCTACTTTCTTTAATTCAGTGATGGCCTTTTTTGTCCATGCACCAGTATTGATGATACCTGCTTTACCATGTTCGCCTAACAGGTTTAAAGGAACCATACTGAACTGTGTGCTTCCTCCACCCTGTAAGAATAAAACTTTATAGTTCTCTGGAATATTCAGCAATCGTCTCATTCTAGCTTCACAATCTTCAATAATTGCCAGGAAGTCTTTGGAACGATGACTCATCTCCATAACCGATTGCCCGCTGCCTTTATAGTCAAGCATTTCAGCACTGGCTTTTTCCAATACCCATTTTGGTAACATTGATGGGCCTGCACTAAAGTTATAAACCTGTTTCATTCTCCATTCCTCCTTTAACAATTCTATGAATGATATGTCTAGTCTAACACTAAATGTAAACGATTTCAATTACCGTGTAAGTTATTTCATATTTGGTGTAATTATTTACATTTTGTGATAAAGTAAATATAGAATAAAAGTAGGTGACAAATTATGATTGATGGACATATGCATTTAGAATACGGACCATTATCCGTCGACTATGTTTTAGAATTTGTGCAGGAAGCAGTAAAGAAAGGTTTAGATGAGATTCAGATTCTCGATCACACACATCGTTTTAAAGAATTTGAATGTATCTATGAAAACTTAAAAAAGTACCCTAAACAGAAAGAATGGCTTGAAAACAAGAAAACGAAGTTCTGCAGCACATTAGATGAATATCAGTGTGTGATTGAAGAAATCGAAAAAATGGAATTACCCATTAAAGTTAAGTTCGGCCTAGAAGTTTGTTATGTACCAGAATATGAAGATAGAATTAGAGAAATTTTAAAAGACTCCCCTTTTGATTTTCTTGTGGGTGCAGTTCATTCCATTGATGATATTCTGTATGACATGAGTTTTTCTAAAGAATATTTATGGGATGTTTTTGATGTGGATCATATCTATAGAAGATATTATGATTTGGTCTTTCAGCTTGTAAAAAGCAATCTGTTTACGCAGTTGGCTCATCCGGATACGATTAAGATGTTCAATTATTATCCAACTTATGATTTAAAAGAAACGTACATTGAATTAGCTGAACTTCTGAATCACCATCACATGAAAGCTGAGAATAACACAGGTTGTTATTACCGTTATCATCACAAGGATATGGGGTTAAGCGATGAATTGTTAGATATCTTGAAAGAATATGGGGTTCATCTCATCACCTGCAGTGATGCACATCATCCAAGTGATGTAGGCAGCTGCATCAAAGAAATCTGGAATAAGACATTTGATACAAAATAATGATCAAGATAGTGACGAATTAATTTCTTAATTCGTCATTTTTATCATAACTCAAGCTATGACCTGAACTGTATCTTGCCAGTCCAGTATCTTACAGAGAGTCTGCTTCCTGCTCGTAAGCTTTTATCGAAACATCTTTTCTGTAAGAATCGTATCGATAAGAAATCATTCCAAGTTCATCCTGCCTCAAAACGATCCATCTTCCAGTGAATAGAATCCAGTACAGGTTGAAATGATTACTTTAGTTCTGTGTTAAATCGTATCTGTGTATCCGCACCCTCTGCGCGCTATCACATAAGATG
>JAFYOL010000180.1 GCA_017560205.1 Erysipelotrichaceae bacterium
AGGACTATTGATTTTATTCGGATATTGTTTTGTAAGAGTGACACTCAATAAGCGTCTGTCACATAAATTTTAATGTTTTTCTTATTAATGGAAAATGCAGATTGATTTTGTAAATAATATCTATAAAAATGCGAATTAAAAGAATTCGCATTTTTTATAACCAGAAAAACTGATAGATGATTTTGTTGTACAATAATTCATAGGAGTCTGATTCACGCCATTATAAATTCTGATATTTTCTTTTATAAGTTTTTTGAGTTCTGAGTCATAAGGTTTAGTTGTGGACTTTAAATATATAGAATATATGTGAAATGATTGAGTGTTGGGTACATTTTTTTCGTATAAATAGAGTGTACGTTTTAAGTAAAGATTCATCTAATTTGAAGAAATTGTGAAGATAGTTCAAAAGATTGAATTTAAAAACTGATTCGCTTATAATAATTTCAATTGTTAACTAAATCATTTAGAAGGGTTGAGGTGTGATAAATGAGAAAAACAAATCTTTTGGTCACTAAACTTTTGACGGCAGCGATGCTTGTTGCTTTAATCAGTTTTATCCATTACTCCTTTTTCGAGCCGGCAAAGCATGGAGATTCATTTTTTTGTGCACTTGTGTTAATCATAACGGGTATTTATTTTTTGTTACCCTCAATTTTGGCAAAACTTTCGATGACCATTGCACTTGCTTTTTATGCAATTTATGTTGTTGTTCAGGTTTGTTATTTTAAATTGTTTGATCAATATTTGTTTATAAATACAGCGTTTAACTTGTTTGAAGAAGCTGCTGATTATACTTCGGATGCTTTGGATTTGGTTAGTGGAAAAGAAATCACGGTTCTTGCAGTGACATTGGTTGTAATTCTTCTGATGTGGATTCTTTCTCATAAAAAATCAAAATATGATTTCAAATTTATGATGATTCATGTTTTATTAGGGGCTATTTGCTGTACAAGTGCAGCTTTGCTTGTGATGAAGCAGGAACAGAAAATCGTAGATTTAGGAAATGATGTATTCATTTACAATCAGAGTGATCGTTATGTTTATGATAAAATTGCCCCAAAGAAGACATTCGTAGAGTTTTTTGGACTGGAAGCATTCCTTTATCGTGATGTAAAGGACCACTATCTTGTGAATGAAAATGAAATTATTGTTGAAAACGAGAAAGTAACAGAGTTTTTAAATAATAATCTTCCTTATCAAACGAATGAATATACAGGTCTTTTTGAAGGAAAACAGTGTTTTCTGATTGAGGCAGAATCATTGAATATGGCTGCTGTAGATGAAGTTTTGACACCTACTTTGTATAAATTGATTCATGAGGGATGGTATTTTTCCAATTTCTATTCTCCAACAATGACAGGGTCGACCAGCGATGTTGAAACGATGGTTAATCTTTCTTTGATTCCAATCAACAATGGAAACATTGTGTCGCAAAGATATGCTGAAAACGAATATCCGACAACATTGGCTAAAGGGTTTGCGAGTGCGGGCTATGTGACCAATGCTTATCATAACAATTTCAAAGTATTCTATAATCGTGGCGTTTATTTTGAAAATCTAGGGTATCAGACATTCCTTGACTCTTTAGGGTTAGGTCTTGAGAGTGCATCAAGTGATAAAATGGTTGGTGAAGTATTGAACTGGATTCCTGTCTACAATGATCTGGATTTCTCATTCTGGGTTACTTACAGTGGACATCAGCCATATCTTGAAGAAAGCTGGAATGATCCAAATCAGTATTCTTATGAAGTTCAAGAAGAATATGGTCAGTATCTTGAAATTGTTCAGCAAACTTATCCTGAACTGAGTATCAATGTTCAATTGTATCTTGCAAAAACAATGTCATTGGATCGTGCTTTAGAATCATACATCAGCACATACCAATGGATGCAGAGAATGGATGATTTGGTTATTGTCATTTATGGTGATCACTGTGTAAAAATGTACAACGAAGAAGCTGAAAAAAGTGCAGATCAGATTTTAGGTCGTACATTGGATGATACACCATTGGCTATCTGGTATGAAGGAATTGAACCGATGACAATTGAAAAGCATTGTACGGATATTGATCTGCTGCCAACATTGTTTAATTTATATAATATTGATTATGATAAAAATACAGTGCTAGGAAATGATATTTTTGATGATCGATATCATGGGTTCCAGTTTACAACAGACTGGATTATTTCAACGGATGATTATGTTTACAATTCAAGTGAGGCTTCTTTCGAGAGACTGAATATCAGTGAAGAAGAAGCTTATGAATCTTTAAATCGTTATCTGGAATATCAGGAAATTTCCAATCTGATTTATTTAAATAATTATTTTTCTGATGAAGATGAACTTTCTGAATAGTTCATCTTTTTAAATAAGACAAGAATGAGGGGAAGTTAAAAGTGTGTTTTATAAGAGGAGGGATTATGGTATAATACAACTTGTTTAATGAAGGTGATGTTATGTCGATTGTTGTTCCATTTATATGGATTGTTTTGTCCACATTTACGCTTGTCTTACTTACAGGAAAGAAGTTTGAAATCGTACTTCCGTTGACGTTTATTTTAGGTGTTTTTGGTTTTTATATTGGTGGTTTTTTAGGAAAAGTTTCCAATGGATTGATTTTTTGTGCTCTGATGTGTTTGTCTTTTTTTCTTCTTGCTTTTGTTAAAAGGAAAGATTTAAAAGAGAATCTTGATAAATTATTAACACTAGGTTTCTTTGTTTTCTGTGGTTTCTATTTATTTTTTTCTGTTTATCATTTTTTTACATCGTTTACAACGTGGGATGAGTTTCAACATTGGGGACCAATGATTAAAGAAACAATCAGATTAGATTCTTTTTATTCGGTCTTTGAATCTACGCTTCAGACACATAAAGATTATCCTCCTTTCATTACATTACTTCAGGCGTTGTGGTGCAACTTATGTGGTGGATATAAACAGGCATATTGTTACAG
>JAFYOL010000018.1 GCA_017560205.1 Erysipelotrichaceae bacterium
AGAATCATATCGATAAGAAATCATTCCAAGTTCATCCTGCCTCAAAACGATCCATCTTCCAGTGAATAGAATCCAGTACAGGTTGAAATGATTACTTTTCCATTGAAAGTTGCGCTCAATGTTTTCCCAATTGAATCAGAGTAGCCAAACAATTCTTCTGCCATCTGATCGGCAATCGCACAGACTGCACGTTCCTTATCGCTTTCTTTCACAAAACGACCTGTAGTGATATTCAGATTGCTGGAAACCTTGATTCTGTTTATTTCATTGATTTCCACTTATAAATACCTGATTCTTTCATCCAGATTCCTGTTTCTTTTTCCCATGAAGCTTCTGAATGATCCTGATCTGGATACAGATGACAAGACACTTCAGCACGTGTACGAAGCGCTCCTGCAATTCTTAAATTGGATTCAGACAGTGTAGCCAATGCTTTTTTTGTGTTGACTTCATCAGCACCCCAGCTGATATAAAAGAAAGTTTCAGGTTCAATCGCATGAGCCATGTCTTTCATCAGCGGTTTCATCAGATGCTTATGATGCGGTGATACACAGATAGCCTTTGAGAATGTTTCACTTTCTGTAGCCCCAATGTACAAAGACATCAGACCACCCATGGAACTTCCTCCAATGGCTGTATGTGCACGATCTGGAATTGTAGGATACTTCTTATCAATGTAAGGTTTCAGTTCATCCACAATCCAGCGCGTCAGCTCTTTCCCAGTCGCATCCACTTTACCAAATGTCTTATCCATGAAACTGTAAGGTGAAAATTCACACAGTCTCAGATTTCCATTGTGATTGCATTCAATTCCAACCACAATCACAGGCAGCTGATGGGCATCCAGATATTTTCTGATTCCCCAGCTTTTCCCATAAGTCGCATCTTTGTCATGGAACAGATTGTGACCATCAAACATATAGATGACCCCGCATCGTTCTCCCTTTTTTGTGCATTCAGGAAGATAAATATGCAGTCTTCTTCTTTCATTGTAAGGTGTAATCAGCACCTTTTCTTTTTTGATCATGAAAATGTCCTCCAAGAAGAAAGGAATGCAAAAGCATTCCTATTTTTTATTCGCCCAAAATATTCTTTAAGAAATATGGGAACTGAACTTTCCACCAAGGCCAGTCATGGTTGACATCATAGCCCCAGAAGTCACACCATGCATCCACATGGAGACGTTCAAATTCATTCTTCAAAATTGTCAAATCTTCAATTGCTTCAGTTTCCCAAGCACCCTGACCACAGCTCAGAATAATCTTGCACTGTCTGTACTGTTCCAGAATGCTGTGATTCCAAGGCATACCCTTCATGAAATCAGTTGGTGAATTGAAGTAAATGCGTGAATCCTGATAGTTAGGGAAGAAATATGAAGCATGATATACTCCACTCATACCAATCACTGCATCAAAGATGTCAGGACGACGCAGAAGGAAGTTCAACGCATGAGTTGCACCCATTGAGCATCCTGTTGTCATAATCTTACCCCAGTAATCTTCACCTGAAGTTTCATTATGAATTTCATAGACACGAGGAACTACTTCTTCACAGATATAGCGAATATAGTCTTCCTGCTGACCAATTCTCCATCCTTCGTCTCCCTTGGCAGTCCAGCTGTTCCAGTCATTTCCTTCAACACAGAACAACTGAAGCTTTCCTGCTTCAATAAATTCTTTGCAGCACTCAACCATACCGTTGTTGGCAAAGTCGAAGAATCGTCCATCCTGAGATGGGAAAACGATGCAAGGCTTACCTGCATGGCCATAAACTGTGAATTCCATATCACGGTTTAAATTCGTACTGTATTCCTTATAATAGGCAGTATGCATTTGATTTTTTTCTCCTTTAAATTAAACAATATTTTTCGCAGACATTCTTAATGAAAGCCAGAACTTCTTCTTTAGTTTCAAATCTAGCCATCATCAACCAGTCACCCATAGCCCCAGCGATAACCGCAGGAACTCTCTGATTCATTACAAGTTTATCCTTGTACCAAGATGCAACTTCATCTGTTGTATGTTCATACTGATGATCATCACGACGACCTGCATAAGCTACATAATATTTCTTGTTGCTTGTATCGATCAATGCTTCATCGTAGCAGACCATATTTGCCCATACTTTGAACACGTCAATATCACTTGCATAGTTCATCATATCTGGAGTAGGACCACCTGGTGAGCGCATGTTTACTTCAAGACCAAGGATATCCCCCTTCTTGCCCAGACCTTCCTTGTCTTCACGAAGACGGAAGTATTCGCAATGGAAGAAACGGCTGTTTGTTGGGAATGACTTGATGACTCTGCGTCCAACATCTTTCAGATCTTCAGGAATTTCACGTTCATTCCAGTAGTAGCAATCCAGGTTGTTGTTGACAACTTCCATGATTGGAACTGGGAACACATGATGAGTTTCCAGAATAACATTGCGATTAGAATCCGCAATACCATCATAAGAAATCAGATCACCATTAATGAATTCTTCCATAATCATCTGTGTAATCTGTGGTTCAGCATAGAATGCTTCCAAATCTGCATCATTTTTGATTTTCCAAGTACGTGCAGCACCAACACCATTGTCTGGTTTTACGATGACAGGATAGCCTACCTTTTCAATAAACTTCTTGCCTTCTTCCAGTGTTGTTGTCAAATGATAACGTGCAACTGGAACACCAGCCTTTTCATAGAAAGCTTTCATCTGGCTCTTGTACTTGATGAAACCAATCTGATCAGCCTTGATACCTGTATTGATATTAAAGTCAGTTCTCAGATAAGCATCTTTTTCCAGCCAGTATTCATTGTTGGAATCCAGCCAGTCAATCTTGCCATACTTCCACGCAAAGAAAGCCACAGCACGATACACTTCATCATAGTTTTCCAGACTGTTAACCTTGAAATATTCTGTCAATGCACTTTTCAGTTCAGGTGCCAGTTCATCGTATGGTTCATCACCAACACCCAGCACATTTGCGCCGTTTTCCTTTAACCCCTTGCAGTAGTTGTAGTAGTTTCTAGGAAAATTTGGAGAAATAAATACGAAATTCATAAAACAGCCCCCTTACATATTTGCAGTATAAACTTGAATGTTCTGAGGTATTATACCATATTTTTCAAATTGTAGACAAGTTCCCAAAAGAAAAGACATCCTTCAAGGATGTCTTAAATCAACCCAATGCACATGGCAATCAGACGAACCGCAAATGCAGCCATCCAGGCAATGCCACAGTGCCCCAGCACAACAGCGACTGCCCATTTGCCACCCAATTCATTTTTGATTGATGAAACTGCCGCAACACATGGTGTATACAACAGACAGAACACCAGCAGTGATGCAGCCTCAACACTGCCCATAGCCCCCATCAGTGACGATGTTGAACCATATAATACTGACAGTGTGGAAACAACACTTTCCTTGGCCATAAAACCTGTAATCAATGCAGTAGACACTTTCCAGTCACCCAGCCCCAGTGGACTTAACACCGGTGCAATCCATCCTGCCGCCATTGCCAGCAGTGAATCCTGTGAATCAGAAACAACACGAAGTGTTCCATCAAAATTCTGCAAGAACCAGATTACGATGGTTGCCAGGAAAATAACCGTAAAGGCTCTTTCAAGGAAGTCTTTTGCCTTTTCCCAAAGCAGCTGAGACACATTCGTAAATCCAGGCATGCGATAGTTTGGCAGCTCCATGACAAATGGAACAGCTTCGCCTACAAAGAGTGTCTGTTTAAATACCAACGCAACCAGAATAGCCATTGTAATTCCCAGTACATACAGACCAATCATCACAAGAGCTGCATGTTCTGGAAAGAACGCATCCACAAAGAATGCATAAATTGGAACTTTTGCCGAACAGCTCATAAACGAAGTCAAAAAGATGGTCATCTTTCGATCTCGTTCTGATGGCAGTGTACGAGATGCCATTACACCTGGCACTGTACAGCCAAATCCAATCAACATTGGCACAATGCTGCGTCCAGATAAACCAATCTTACGAAGAAGCTTATCCAGCACAAAGGCAACACGTGCCATATAGCCACTGTCTTCCAGCATCGACAGGAAGAAAAACAGTGTCACAATAATCGGCAAGAAGCCAATGACTGACCCTACACCGTTAAAAACACCATCAATAATCAAAGAATGAAGCACTTCATTGACCCCAACTGCACTTAACCAGCCATCCACTGCTGCAGTCAGACCATCAATGCCAAACGATAAAATTTCTTCAAAGAAAGCTCCAATCACATTGAAACTGAGATAGAACACTGCAGCCATAATCGCTACAAATGCAGGAATTGCAGTATATTTCCCTGTCAGAATCTTATCAATCTTGGCACTGCGAACTCTTTCAACGCTTTCCTGTGGTTTCACGACAGTTTCTGCACACAGTTTCTTGATAAAACTGAATCGCATATCTGCCATGGCAGCCTGTCGATCAAGGCCTCTTTCCTGTTCCATCTGAACGATGATATGCTCAATCATTTCTTTTTCATTCTGATCCAGATTCAACAGTTCCATGATGTGTTCATCGCCTTCAACCAGCTTGCTTGCACAGAAACGCACAGGCAGGTCTGCCTTTTCGCAATGATCGACAATCAGATGCATCATCGCATGAAGTGCACGATGCAGTGCACCATTGTGGTCACCCATACCGCAGAAATCCTGTTTCTGAGGCTTTTCCTGATATTGAGCAACATGCAGTGCATGAGAAATTACTTCCCCTACACCCTCATTTTTAGATGCTGAAATTGGAATGACTGGAATTCCAAGAATCTCTTCCATACGGTTCACATACACTGAACCATTATTGCGACGTACTTCATCCATCATGTTCAATGCCAGAACCATTGGAACACCCAGTTCCAACAACTGCATTGTCAAATACAGATTACGTTCAATATTCGTTGCATCCACAATATTAATAATTGCCTTTGGTTTTTCATCTAAAATAAACTGACGAGTCACCAGTTCTTCACTGGAATATGGTGACATGGAATAAATCCCTGGCAGATCCGTTACCAGTGTATTTTCAGTCCCACGAATTTTACCATCATTGCGGTCCACTGTAACCCCTGGAAAATTACCGACATGCTGGTTGGAACCAGTCAGCTGATTAAACAAGGTTGTCTTACCACAGTTCTGATTTCCAGCTAACGCAAACGTCAGCACAGTTCCCTTAGGAAGAGCAACTTCTGTCTTCTTTTCGTGGTACTTACCACCTTCACCATAACCTGGATGTTCAATGTATTTCCCAATGGATTTACGTTCATCCACCTGTTTTCCACTGACAAGTTCTACTTCAATCTGAGCTGCATCATCTTTGCGGAGTGTCAGCTCATAGCCATGAATTCTCAACTCCATTGGATCTCCCATTGGAGCATATTTCACCAGTGTCACTACAGCACCTGGAATAATACCCATATCCAGAAAATGCTGACGCAATGCTCCGGCACCACCTACTTTTATTACTTTGGCACTTTGTCCAATTTCAAGGTCTTTTAATGTCATTTAAATCCCTCTTTTCACACTTAGCCTAATCTAACATTTCACAGTATACCACCAAAAGTTAGCCTTGGCAACCTTTTTCTAAAATTTTCCTATTTTCATTTCACTGTTCTCATATCTGATTTTCAGATATAATCATATCATGGAGGATTTTATGCATAAAAATCTACGTTTATCCTGCGTCCTGATTTTGGTCACGCTGCTTTATTCAGGATGTGGTTTACTTTTAAATACGATGGGGGCTTCTTTGTTTTTATCGTGGCTGTTCTGGAATCTGTTTCTTGCGATTTTGCCAGTACTGTTTGCGATCATCGCCCAATTCATTCATCACAAAACCAAGAAATGGAACATTTTCATCCTTTTACTGAGTATGTTATGGCTTTTGTTTCTACCCAATGCCTGCTACATGGTCACTGATTTAATCTATCTTGATTCATCTTTGTTTATTGGAACAGATGGTACGTATCTACCTGTTTTAAGCTCATGGATTCAATTGTTTTATATTGTATCTTCAGTGTTTCTGGCACTGACATGCGGTCTGTTTTCAACTCATGTCATCCAACAGATTCTGCCTTTCAAAAAGAAAGCACTGCACAATCTATGGATCATCATCATTTCCTTATTGAATGGATATGGTGTCTATATTGGTCGTTTCTTACGTTTAAACAGCTGGGATATTCTTCATCCTGTTTCACTGATTCTAAAACTGTCAAGAAACATTGACCGTTTCACAATCATCTTCTCTTTGATGATTGCCCTCTTTTATCTGGTAGCGTACTGGATTTTCAATTGCATGATCAAAAACAACGACTAATTTTATTTCTTGAAAGGATGATGTTATGACTGAATTGCTTTTGTTTATCGGGATTGTCATGACGGCCTGCATTTTAATGCAGAAACTGACTGCCAAACTCCCTATTCCATCTTTGCTTGCATTTCTGATTTTAGGGATGATGTTTGGTGTTGATGGACTGTTTAAAATTTCATTTGATAACTATCAGATGTCAGAAATCATCTGTTCTGTCTCTTTGATTTTTATTATGTTTTA
Source organism: Erysipelotrichaceae bacterium (assembly GCA_017560205.1). GTDB lineage: Bacteria > Bacillota_I > Bacilli_A > Erysipelotrichales > Erysipelotrichaceae > RGIG1896. Next base: position 6,556 of record JAFYOL010000018.1, read on the forward strand.
TGGTGGTTTTGGGACAAGTTTCAAAGCTGCCAAACCGGTATTTATCCGTTCATCTTTGATGGCGACATTCGGTGTACTTTTAACTGCAGGTCTTACTGGACTGTTTGTATATTTTGTATTGAAACTGGATTTACTGCAGAGTTTATTGATTGGATCAGTGATTGCATCCACCGATGCTGCATCCGTCTTCGGTATTTTACGTTCCAAGAATCTGAATCTTAAAGACAACACAGCATCACTTCTTGAAGTAGAATCCGGATCCAATGACCCGATGTCCTATATGCTGACCATTGTATTGTGTACACTGATGAGTGGTCAGCAGGTTTCAGTGTTTGCTTTACTGTTGAAACAGATTCTCTTTGGTCTTGCTTTGGGTTATATTTCAGGAAAATGCACTGCCAAAATCCTGAAAGTGTTCCACATCGCTGAACAGGGAAAGACCATCTTTATGCTGGCTGTGGTGATTATGACCTATTCCATCTCTTCCTTAGTTGGAGGTAATGGTTATTTAAGCGTTTATATTGCGGGTATCTTATTAGGGAATACACGTTTACCTGACAAACGATCATTGGTTCATTTCTTCGATACTCTGACATCTATGGCGCAGATGATGATTTTCTTCCTGCTGGGTCTGTTGGTAACACCATCACAATTACCCGAAGTGTTTGGCCCTGCTTTGATGATTACTCTCTTCTTAACATTGGTCGGTCGTCCTGCAGCTGTTTTTCTGACTTTGTTTCCATTTGGCACAACCTTCGCACAGGTAGGTTTAGTCAGCTGGTCAGGTCTTAGAGGTGTTGCCTCCATCGTGTTTGCAATCACTGCTGTTTTAAGCAATGTAGCGCTCGACTACAACATCTTCAATCTGGTGTTCTGCATCGTTTTGCTTTCCATATCAATTCAGGGAACACTTCTTCCAAAAGTAGCTCAGGTTTTGGATATGATTGATGATTCCAACGACGTCCTCAAAACATTCAATGATTACCAGGATGAAAGCAATATTCGATTCATTAAAGTTCATATTGATGAACTTCATCCTTGGATGAATATGAAACTTTCAGAAGTTCCTATTCCTAAGGACTTCCTTGTTGTTTTGATTCTGCGAGACAAAAAAGAATTGATTCCTAATGGATCAACCCTCATCGAAAAAGGTGACCTCATGGTCATTGCTGCACAGGAATTCAATGATCGTCAGAATCTGTCCATGCAGGAAATCATCGTTGATAAAAACCACATATGGGTCAACCAGACCATCAAAGACATTGCACTGGACAAAGGGAATCTGGTTATTATGATTAAACGTAAAGATGACACTATCATTCCTCTAGGTAAAACCAAAATCATGGAAGATGATACTCTGGTCATTGCACGACATTAAATTCACTCACAAACAAAAAGGATGACCTCGTCATCCTTTTTTACTGTGTAATTCCTTTAATCTTCGATAAAACGTTGAACGTGATGAAATCTTCATTCTTTTCATTGCTTCTTCTTCGTTAATTGTTTTTGATTTGAATTCAGCACTTACTTTTTCAAATAGGTGCCAATCAATTTCCTGCTTTTTTCTACCCTTATATTTTCCTTCTGATTTTGCACGTTCAATCCCACATTTTTGCAGAGATTTAATCTGCTGCTTCCTTTTTTCCTCTTTCAGCATTAGAAGTTTCAATAAAGTGCAACATTCGTCCTCGCTAATGAAACGATCCTCTGATTTATCAAAAAGTCCAGCCCCTGCTCCCAACACCTGCATCAAATTATGATGAATCTGTTTTTCGTCAGCTCCTAATTCTGACCAATTTTCAATGATAACACAATCATGAGGCTGTAATGATTCATTTAAATAATTTCCTTGTCTTAGCACAATTGTTTTTGATGAATGTACTCGTTCGACAAGAAGATTATCAACACCGCATTTTCTCTGAGCGCGCAATATCCATTCAAAGCGGTCATAATAATCAAGTTTCACTTCATCCAGAAGCTCTTTCAAATCTTCACGATTTTCTGAAGGGCTTCTTTCTGTAATAAAATACGGTGTCATATTAACACGATAATACTTTCTATGTCGCAATGACAAGTCCAGCCCTGGAATCCCCTGAAAAAGTGTCGAAGGAAGCACATCAATGACCGGCCAGTTCAACGTAAATACATATTGATAATTCTGATCATCATATCGCTCATAATCAATTCTGGATACAATGTATTTTCGATCATAATCATCTTTAACGACAATCACACCACTATTTACATATTCAGGCACACCAGAAAGTGAAAGGCAATATTCATTATTTCCATTGTATTGCTCAAATACAGGCTTCATCGTTTTTCTCCTTTAATTTCTGATACGAATTTTGCAAAATCAATTCAAATCTTCTTTTTATCATTGTCTTGTAGAATTCTTTCTGTAGATTAGAAATACATTCAACAGAATCAATTAAATCATAGAAATCTTCCAAGTGAACCTTTGGTACAATTCTTTTTAATGCTTTATTGCATTGTTCAAACTGAAGACTGTTTATAACCTCAAAATATGAACTTTTTCTTCCTTTTACTTTAATATGTGATCTTGGAAACTGATAAATTCTCTTTAGAATTTCTGATTCATCATTTAGAATATCAAGAATCTTCTTATCATTGTTGATTCTAGGATATAAGCAAGACCCATTATCAAAAACAGGTGCTATACGATACTTATTTTCTTTTTTAATAAACCCCCAGTTGCTTCCATGACGATCAAAATTCCCAATCAGTGCATCAACAATAAACATATCCCAGAAACGGTCAACAGTCTGCTGTACATTCGTCAATTTTGTATTTTCTTCCAGCATGGAACAAATATCATCATAAGTGTATTGATACAATTCCTTTTCTCTTTCAAGAGTGCTTTCACCAACACCATTGAATGCTACAAAAATCTCATTTTTATCAAGAAAGTTTTTCATCACAACAACATTGCGACCTTCACATGTCCCTAAAAAAGTCTGCTGAGCCTCTATGCCTAACAACTGAAAAATATGTGATCCCAGATATTCACAGACATAACTCATAGTAAGTCCAACCTCAGAATTCTTCTGAAATTTCACAATATATCTTTGTCCTGATATCAGAATTTCATGTTTCTTTTCTGACCCGGAAAAAACTGAATCTGTCTTTTCAAACATTGAATAGTCCTTCATGAAACCACCTCAAACATATTATATTCCAGCATCAAAACAGTATCAATAGGGTATAAATTATTTATGATACTATAAGATATTTGATGTGTTCAAACATGTAGTGTATAATGATTCACGTTTGAAAGAAGGTGAACAGATGAAGTCAAAACTGAAACACATTGCGCTTATTCTTTTAGGAAGCTGCATTCTGGCTTTTGGTATGTACAACATTCACGATCAGGCTAAAATCACTGAAGGCGGTGTATTAGGCCTTATCCTGCTGTTTCAGGCATGGTTTCATATTTCACCAAGTATCATTGGTCCTGTATTGGATGGACTGTGTTATCTGATTGGATGGAAAGTCTTAGGTAATCGTTTCTTGAAAAATGCGATTCTTGCAAGCTGTGGATTTTCACTGTTCTATCGCTGTTTTGAAACCATTGGACCGGTCTTTCCTGAATTTATCAAAAACCCGATCATTGCGGCCATTTTGGGAGCCTGCTTTGTTGGAGTAGGCGTTGGTTTAGTTGTTAAGGAAGGTGGTGCCTGCGGTGGTGATGATGCCATTGCACTCACATTCTCAAAGCTTCTGAAATGCCGTATTTCACAAGTCTACTTTGTCACTGATATGACTGTCCTGATTCTTTCACTCAGTTATATTCCAGTTACCAACATTCTGATTTCAGTGGTATCTGTTACACTGTCATCATGGATTATTGAAAAGATACAAAACATTTAATGGGGTGCATATGCACCCCATTGTTTTATTTCTTCAACCAGTTATCTACTTTTTCCTTCAACAGATCAAAATACATAGGACCTGATTCAAGGATGATTTGATGATATTGAATTTCATTGAATTTCTTGGAATTCTGTTCAGCATAGTCTCTTAATTCTTTCATTTCGATAAGACCAATGCCATATGGAAGCAGCAAGCCAGGATCTGAGACAACGTACTCATACAATGAGTTCACCAGACCAGGTGAATCATTAAATCCAAGATTTCTTAAGAAACTTGCGATGCCTTCTTTTCCCCAGCCCTCATAGTTGACTCCAATGTCAACCAGCGCCTGAAGCAGATAGTTCATTTCTGTATCCAGAGTTAAAAATCTAGCCAGATTTTCATCATCTTCCAGTGCCCAGTCATTGGCATAAGCCTGCACATACATTGCATAACCTTCCACATAACCAAAATTATCCACCAGTGTACGAATTGGATGAGGATTTGTTGCATAGTAGTAGGTTGTCTGATACAGATGTCCTGGGAATCCTTCATGTGCCAGTGTTGTATACAATGTCACTGAATCACCTTCTGTTGCCGTAGGATTGATTTTAATCACATTGTCTGTAATCGCATCATAAGGTGGAATCAGATAATAGGCAATTGTGGAATCATTGGTGATGCTGGCATCCAGATATTCTGCAGTGTATGTCACTTCTGGTCCTTCAGGGAAATGTTCCAGCAGCTTTTCCTGATAACGTGCCAGAATCACTTCTGGATCTTCATTTCCATAATCTGCCTTTTCATAGCGATCTGAAATGGTCGCATCTCCATACAACAGATTGATGTATTCATTCACAATTGAACTTAATACTTTTTTCCCTTTTTCCAGCATTTCACTTGGACTTAAGGAAGATCCTGTCTTGTACGCAAACAAAGCTTCATAGTATGCTTTGCTTTCTGCTGTATCTGAGAGTGTTTCTAATTGCGGTTTACCCTTCAATGTTTCTAATTCATCTCTGACATGCTGATAAGCAGGAATAATCAGTTCATTGACGATACGACGATTTTCGCTGAAATATTCAGTTGTATCAAAATCTGCATTTTCAAGCTTGTTTTCAAAAGAGATTATTAAGGCATTATCACCTTTTTTATTCAGGAACTTGTTGATCTCAGAAACTGTATCGGTCACACTGAAATCCTGCATGAACAATCCCATATCGGCCTGTTTGCGGGTAAACGCCAAACATTCTTCCAGATAACGCGGTACATCCGCAAGCAGCACCAGATAATCTTTAACATCCTGTTCATCATAGAACTTGAATTCATTGAAGTTGGTAATCAGTGCATCGGTAACACTCTGAGCAGGTGAAAACAGATTCTGATAATAGCTCAATCCATCAAACATCATCTGAATTTCCAGATATTCATGAAGCATATTCCAGTCATCTCTCTGGCGTGCAGTAAGTTCCTCTGGATTGAATGCTTCCAGTTTTTCCATGACTTCACGAAGTTCTTCTTCAGCTTCTTCATTGGCTTCATCACTGACTTCACCCAATGTCAGCTCTGGCTGTTCAATACCATAAGCGGATGGATTCACCAGTGAATAATGCAGAGTCAACGCATCCGATGATACCGTATCAATGTATTCATCCGTCAAAAACTGTTCAAATGCCAGTTGAACTTCTGTCATTGGTTCTTCTTTTACTTCCTGTTTTGCAGTGCATCCGCTCATCAACATCAGCACAGCTAAGATACTCAATAGGATTTTTTTCATAAAGGATCCCTCTCTTTTTCTCTATTTTACCTTTGTTGTGTTTTTTCGACAACCTTATTATGGCTTGGTTTTCTTTCATAACACTGATATAATTGATTCATTGAGGTGAACACAATGGAAAATCCAGTAAAACTTCAGGACTTTGTCCAAAGAAAAATCAAAGATACAGATTTTAAAATGTATGAAGATTCCACAAAAGGAATCATTAAACTGATGATTATTTCAACTCATCAGGAATATGCTTATGATTTTTTGAAAATCATGATGAATGATACAAGAAGAGAATACACTGCTGACTTGTATCCAGGCATTGTACAGACAGAATTCTATGATTTCGACTTGGAAGACAATACACCTTCCAGATACATCATCACCTATGTCCTTCCAACCGAAGGTGATGAAGAAGAAATCCAGGAATATTTTGAAGAGTGTTATGCAGAATGTGATGCATCTGTTACAGATGTCATCGTGGACTACTGTCCAAAAGAAAAACCTGAACAGGTAACACGCATTTATTCACAGGATGATCAGATCAAAGCTGCTAAAATCAAATAAAAAGGTCCGAAAGGACAATGTCATTAAGTTAAGATGACGAAACACAAAGAAGAATCAACGTTAAGTTGACTCTTCTTTTTTTTGTGCTGTTTTTTCATTCAATCACTTGACAGAACACTCAATATG